>NZ_CAXBLF010000012.1:0-66048 GCF_963976535.1 uncultured Algibacter sp.
AAATGAAAATATTTTTTCATTGAAAGCACCTTGCGAAGCAAACCGAAATACATTGGAAATCAAGATTAAAACGTTTTCGACTTACTTCGTAAGCTACCTTGGTTCAAAACACATTTTGACCTCGTTAATGCTTAAACTGACAACTCGAAAAACTTTTCGGACAGCCTTTTTTTATCAAAATTATATTAACTGAGTAAAGCTTTGTATTTGTCTTTGTATCCGTAAAGCACAGCAATATTTAAAACCAGTAAAACTAAAGCTCCCGCAATATTTCCTGGGTCTAAAGTAGTATGAAATAGTACCGCGTTTACAGAAACACTCATTAAAATTAATGCTAGTAATGCACCAAATTTATTGAAAATTAAAACAATTCCTGCAACAATTTCAACAAGGGCAACAAGCGTCAATGTTTTTGAATTTACTAATGCGCCAAAGTATGCGCCTGCATCTGCAGACATGTCACCCATTGGCAGAAAATTTAGGAATTTGTTAAGTCCGAAACCAAAACAAACAGCCCAAGAAGTATTCTTAGAACCATAAAAACTTTTGAATTCATAATGCTATATGTATTAGTTAGTAATTTGAAAGATAGTAAATTGTAAATCAATTTATCTTCAACTTTGTCGAAACGAAGTGTTCTAACTAACAAACCTTTTACTCAATACTAATTCTTGTACCTTCACTATGACTACTAAATTCTGGCGCATACATACTTTGAATAGTTGTAATACCATTACTCATATTACCAGCATTATTCAAGCGTAAATCGTATTCAAATACATAAACCCCTTTTGGTAAATAATCAAAAAAGAAGTTTGTTGCAGCATCTTTTGTGCTTTCATAATATCCTAAACCATCTTGCCATTTGTACTGACTCAATACGTTTACAGGTTCTAACCCAGAAGCGCGCATATCTTTCATGTGTAAAAATTCCATGTTTCTATCGCTACGTAATTCAATCCGAACTCTAACTAAATCACCAATCTTTAGATTTGTTTCAGAATTAATTTCTGAAATTTCTTCACCAGTATCTGTATTGGTTTTAAGGAATAGTTTTTTTATTAATTTTAACGGGGTTTCAGCTGAAGTTATCTTGTCTAAATCCTCAAAATATTGCCAGTATAAACTTCCCCAAGCAATACCATTTCCTTTTTTAGTAATGGTTACTTCGCCCATTTCTGGTTTAATTTCAGAAGTATTCCAAGCGGTTTTGTAGTAACCTGTTCCTGCTTCAATTTTTACATCTTCTTCCCGATAGCTATCGGGATTGAAGGGTTTTATTTGTTGTCCGCCTATAACCACATCAACCATATCTGTAACCGATAACCAATCGCTTCCTTGAAGTAATAAAGCGTAAACAGCTTCGGTTGTAGCTTTAGTGGTTTTCCAACGGTTAGTTTGCTTGTTTTTGAGTAACCAGATTTTTAAATTATCAATGATTTCAAGATTCTTCGCTTCGCTCTGAATGACAATTCCAGCTTCTGTAAAAGCTTCAATTAACAAGGCTTGAGTTTCAATAGGGGCTTGATACCAATACCAAGAATTTGTGTTAGCTTTCCAATACATGCCTAATTCCTCAGAAGTGATACTCGTTTCTTTTAAAGATTTTAAAATCTTAGAAGTTGTTTTTGCATCATTGCTTCTATGAGAGATTAATGCCATTAATCCTTTTGAATATAAAGAACGCGATAACCAATACTTCTGGATTTGTGTTTGGTAGTAATCGCTTATTTTTTCTACCTCTTTAGTTTTTTTGATTTCTGAGAAGAAGCTTCGCATGTATAAATAATGCAATTGGGTATGGCTCAAATGATCTTTACTTAAGTCAACATCTTTATTGTATTTTCTGATGTCATTATATTCTTTTACAAATTCATTATCCAAATAGTTGATGGCTTTTAGAATCATTTGATTTTGAGACCCTTCGACTGCGCTCAGGGTGACACCTAGTTTAGAAAGATGCCCAAAACCAGCAATAATATGTTGTGTGATGTATCTATTTTCATATCCGCCTTTAAACCAAGCCCAAGCACCAGATGGCATTTGGTTTGATTTCAATTTATTAATAGCAGATTGTAACTCATTAATCATTTTGTTTAAATCGAATAATAAAGCGATGCGTTTTTTCTGTTCCGTTTCACTTTGAGCATCTCGTAGCCAAGGCGTTTCTTGAATGAGAATAGACTTTAATGCTGAATTCTTTTCTAAGTTTGAAAGTAAGGCATCTGTATTTCTCCATTGGTTGAAAACGTCCTGTATTCTAGGATTTGTGTTTGCAATATGACTTGCCAACGCGTTTGCGTAATACCTTGAAAACGTTTGCTCATTACACTCATAAGGATATTCCATTAAATAAGGTAAGGCCTGAACTGCATACCACGCTGGATTGGAAGTCATTTCCAAAGTCAACTTATGGTTTTTGAGTGTCGTTGAGGTATTAGTTGTCAACTTATCTAAAGTGAATGTTTTGGTTTCATTGCTTCTAATCCACATTGGCAACGTTTCTGTAACCAACATGCGGTTACTTAAAACAGGTAATGTATTTTGCTCACCATCGCTAAAGGTTTCCGATTTTGCAATAACTTTGTATTGAACTGCTTGCACATCGTTAGGAATGCTTAAAGACCAAGATACTTGTGTGTTGCCAGAAGCGGGAGCAACGAAAGAAGCCCCCTCTAACTCCCCCGAAGGGGGAGAACTGAGCAAGTTTGCTGTGATATCTTTTCCTGAAATAGCATCGGTTAAAATTAAAACGGCTTGCCCTGAAAGTTCTTTTTCTGTAAGATTAGCAATTTTAGTACTGATTGTAATTTGATCCCCTTCACGTAAAAAACGAGGTGCATTTGGGATGACCATCAGCTCTTTTTGAGTTACTGTGGTTAATGTTTCAGTATCACTTTCCAAAGTTTTGGTATGTGCCAATAATTGCAGTTTCCATTGTGTTAAAGCTTCTGGAGTTGTAAAACTGAAACTTATATTGCCGGCTTCATCTGTTTTTAATTTAGGAAAGAAAAACGCAGTTTCTTGAAGATTTTTACGAATTTTTACGTTGTCGAAGTTTGAGTTTTCTTCTACAATATTGAGCTTTGATTTGTTATCGATATCAGGTGCAGCACCAACAACCACAACTTCGTCTAGATTATCACTATCACTCACTTTCATAAATGCAACAGATTCTTCAACTTCCATCTCATCTTCAACAATTTGAACTCCCGCTGCTCGACCACTAAGATTATTTGAAAGACTAGAATAACCTCTAATTCTTATTGAATTATTATAACCAAAACTAAATCCAAACCAATTCAATTGATCATAAGCTTGAGTTACATAATTAGCACGAATTCTATCTTGATAAACTCTAAAATTTTGTGTGCCAAAACTACGATTAGATCTTCTGCTGCTTTGCGCAGAATAAATAGGGTTTTGAATAGGATTAAAATTCCAAGCATGTGGTTTAAATTGGTCCAAAGAGGCATCATACATACTTGCCAGTAATTCAGCACTTACTTTTTCACCATAAGGTCCTTTAATTTTAAATTGCCAAGTTTCATCGGTTCCTGGTTGTAATTTATCTCTAAAAGTGAGTGTTTCAATGTCTAAATTCGTTTTAGGATACGGCACAGAAATTATTTGAGAACCCGATTGAAAACTATTAAATGCCGCAAAACTATAATGCAGAACAAAACCGCCTAAATCATCTTCCGTAACAGGAATAGAGATTGTTTTTTTATTATCATTTAGTGCAATAATTTCTGTTTTGATGATTTTTTTATCCTTTTCTATAGAAACAGTAACCGATACATTATTAGCCGCAGAACCAAGTGTTACATGCGCCATGTCTCCAATGTGGTATGACGATTTATCAGTAGAAATCGTAAAAAGTTGATTGTCAGCAGGCGTGTTATCATCATCACTAAAAAGTGTAGTTTTTATTTCATCTTTTACTAATTGACCAAATTTATCTTCGCTTTCTAAAGTGATAAGATATTCACCAGATTGCCATTTTTTAGTCTTACCAAGTTTTAATGTTTTGGAGTCTTTAGTATCAAACGATTTTTCTAAAACGAGTTTACCTTTTTTCCAGTTTCCAGAATGGTGTTCATTATTGTAAGCATCATGCGGAAACAAATTTTTAAAAGTGTCTTGAGAAATGTCTTGATAATCAGGAGCAGCCCAAGGACGAGGCCTTAAAACAGCATTAGGTGCTTTAAGTTTATAGATTTTAATTGTTCCTTTTGCAGGAACAAATTCTCCATTAAGATTTTTAGTGTCAATAGAAATACTGTGATCTTTTTTAGTTTTATTCAAAGTCTCATCAATACTCATGTTAGCAATTAAAGCATGATAACCAACATTTACAATAGTTGTTGCGCTTCGGGTTTCGCCATTTAAATCGGTAACATCAGCAGTGATTTCATAATTAAAAATTGGTAAACTACTTTTATCAACACTTTGGTCTGGAATGGCTTTAAACTTGATTTCAAATTCGCCTTTATCATTAGTTATACTTTCACCATGTGTGATTTCTTGAGGTTCACTATTCACCCAAGGTCTGTACCAAAAGTACCAACGTGGGTATTGCACTTTTCTATGTACACGATACACCACTTTAGCGTCTGTAATGTTACTCCCAGCATACGCTAAAGCATGGCCTTTTACAGTAATAGAGTCATTAATTTTAAAAGTTTCGGTTACTGGTTTAAATTTAGTTTCAAACTTCGGACGTTTGTAATCTTCAACAGAGAAATAATGTTCAGTATAAAAATCTTTTTCATCGCCATCAAAATCAATGTAATATTGCCCGTTTAATCCATTATTTGGCAAGATAAACTCACCTGAAACGGATCCAAATTCATTGGTTTTTAATTCAAGTTCTTTAACTTCTTCATCATTCACATTATATAAAATGGCAAATACTTTTTCATTCTCTAAAACTTCGGATTTCCCGTCTTTAGTTTTCATTGCAATTCCTTTAAAATAAACAGTTTGTCCAGGTCTGTAAATACTTCTATCAGTAAATAAAAAGGATTTATAACTAACTTTTTCTTTTGGTTGATTGTAGGTTTGATTGATGTAAAAGTTGCCAAAACGAGCAACATCATTATCGCTTTCTACTCTTAGATTTACGTTTCTATACCAATTTTTACCTTTTTTAATCTCAATTTCACCTAAGCCATTGGTGGTATAATTTTTTGAAGATGGATTTTTATTATTTCTAGATTCATACGATACTTCAACATTTGCATTTGCAATGGGCGAACCGTCATTTCTATCAATAATTTGAAATATTTTATAGTTATTGGCTTCCGTTTCTACCAAAGCCAAATTGGTGACTTGAATATTTGCGAAAGCAAAAGTTTCTTTGTTATTATCCACAAAAGCGGCAATTAAATATCTACCATTATTAAGCTTAGGAATTAAAATTTCAGTGGTATGATTTTGATAATCGTTTTCATTTTTTAATGTGTTATCCCAAGTTTTGTGAGCATGAAGAGTTTTTATAAAATCGAGTTGTTCATTTTTTCTATAAGTCTTTACAAAGGTCTCATACTGTTTTTCTGAAATTTTGTAGGCATTAAATTTTAATGCATCTAGATTTTTATATCGTAATAATAATCGAGCATGTTTTTGGATTGGTAAAAAATCTTCGGTGGTAATTTGAAAAGATAATTGTTCAATTTGAGACTTTAAAATTTCACAATTCTTGGCACCTTTACTTTTTGGGAATTTTGAAATCACTTGATTACTTAATTCTAAAGCTTCTTTGGCTTTCCAGCGCATTTCTTCGCTCGTCCCGATAGCTATCGGGATAGGCTGATAAGATTGACTTTGTTGATAGTAAATAGAAGCGATTTCAAAATCGTATAAACCTGAAATTTCATGTGCTTTAAATTGCTCGCTTTCAATTTTAAAAGCATCTAATAAAAGCCCTTGTTTATCTATAAATGTGGCATGCTGATTTACAAATTTTAAGCGTTCAATATTAACATCGGCCAATGCAAAAGGCGATTCATCTTTCAAATGAAAGCGAATCAAATGTTTATATATTTTTAAGGCATTAAGTTGTAACGACGTGGAATCTTTTGATTCAATATTTAAGGTAGAAAACGTTTCGGCGTCAGCTAAAAAATCAGCATTATCAATCTCAAACTTATAAGCAGGCTTAGTAATTTGCGTTTCATTAGTCTTATAAAATTCTAAAGCATTATGACTTAAAAAATCGAACAAAGTAGGTCTGTAGATTTTTGAGCCTTTTTGTTCATTTAACAAAACACTATATTTTTTTAAAGATTCCTGTTGCAGCATCAATCCATTCTCTAAAGATTTTTGATAATGCGCATGAGTTTCATCAAAAAGTGTTTGTAAATCCCATGTTCTAAAATCTTCTGCATCTACTTTTTTAGCAGTTTTGGTACGGTTGTAAAATTGCCATCTGTTTTGATTAAAATATTGCCAATACAAATTAGCCAATATGTTTTCAAGAATATTTTTCGTCGGAAACGAACTGAGTTCAATTTGTTTTTTAAAATCATTAATAATACGCAACCGTGCATCTTCCTCTAAAACCAAAGCGTACTTGCTTTTAAAAAGCATAATTTTTATAAGTTGCGGATGGTTTTCATCTTTTGTAGCCTGTTTTTCAATGTCTTCAACACCCTTTAAAGCAGATTTTAGTAATCCATCAATTTCAAATTTCTCAACTTTAGTCCACAAATCTTTATAGTTGGAATTTTGAGCTTGAGAAAAAGTTGAAAATAGTATAATCATAAATATAAATAGTGACCGCTTCATGTGTTTAAATTTGTCTATAAATGTAGGTTCAAAAGTCGTTCCAAAAAACAATAATTGAGTAAATGGTGGCGTTGGATGAGTGAAGTTAATCATTTTACAAGTAAAACAGTGCCTATGAATATTACTAAAATGATTATTTCTTAAGATTATCTTAATCAGAAAACGAACTCATGTACAAAAGCTTATTTTTGTGCTTTCAAACCAATGTTATGCAAAAAGTATGGCTCCTTTTTTTATTGCCTATAATGTGTTTCTCGCAGGTTAGTCTTGATGGAGTTCAATCACTTTTAGACCAAAAGCAGTTTAAAAAAGCAGAGACTCAAATCGCTAACTTTTTAATCAAGCACCCCAATCACATCAAAGCTATTGAGCTTTTAGGTGATGCTTTCGGGCATCAAAAAAAATGGGATGAAGCCATTATTCAATACAAAAAATTAGTAAAAACAAATCCCAACATAGCGAATTATCATTACAAATATGGTGGTGTTTTGGGTATGAAAGCACTACAAAATAAATTCAAAGCTATTGGCTCAATTGGCGATATAAAACGGGCGTTTACAAAAGCTGCCGAACTTGATAAAAACCATATTGACACACGTTGGGCACTAGTAGAATTGTATATGCAATTGCCTGGGATTTTTGGAGGTAGTAAAAACAAATCGTTAAAGTATGCCGAACAGTTAGAAAAGCTCTCAAGAGTGGATGGTTACCTCGCTAAAGGTTATGTGTATGAGTATGATAACGAACCCGAATTGGCCGAAAAATATTATAAAATGGCCATTCAAGAAGGCGGCTCGCTCACTTGTTTTAATAAGCTAAGCACCTTTTACGAAAATAAAAAACAACCCGAAAAAGCCATTGAAACCATAGAGCATGCTCATAAAAAACATCAGCGCAATGCCCTGCATTACCAAATTGGTAAGGTGGCGGCAGAGTATAATATACAACTAGAAAAAGGCGAGCAATGTCTGCAAACGTATCTCAAAAATTATTCTGCTGCAGATGGTGTTCCAAAGGCCTGGGCGCACTACCGTTTAGCGCAAATTCATACACACCAAAAAAACAAGCAACAAGCGCTAAAACACATTAATTTGGCCATAGTACAACTCCCAAAAATTAAGCCTTTTAAAGCGCAAAAAGCAAAAATTTTGAACCTTTAATATTTGGGCGTTACCACAAGGGTCGGGCTTTACGTTACAATCTTTTTTTTCGTACCTCAAAAAAAGGATTTCCACTGCAATCCCTAACGCGGGCAAGTCCGTAGTTTTCAGTATAAGTCCTTAATATTTAGTGCACTTGAAATCCATATAATCAGCTAAACCAATAATTAATTTTATACTTAGTGTCTGGACGGAAACAGACGATTTTTATAATTTGAATTATTTTTGATGTCATTTTTGTTTAGTTTTTATGAGTTGATGCCTTAGTATCAAGCGATTAAAAATAAACTGAAAGGGCGCAAAAAGAAACAAATTTAATTTTGCTGTGTTTCCGTCCAGACACTACTTAGTAAATAGATGAAAAAATTTTTAATAACCCACCCCTTAATCCTTTCCATGGAGGGAAAACTCATGCGTTACAGTTTCCCTCCTAAAAAGGAGGGATTAAGGGAGGTGTGTTTTTTAACATACTTTTTCTCGACATTAAGCCTTTGCGTCTTAGCGCCTTTGCGTAACATTTTTTTACCACCAAATAACTAATCCATAAATAATTTGGAATTTGAATTTTGGAATTTGATATTTGTTTTATGAACGTACATTTTATAGCCATTGGCGGATCTGCAATGCACAATTTAGCCTTAGCATTACACCATAAAGGATACAAAGTAACAGGAAGCGACGATACTATTTTCGAGCCTTCAAAATCGAGATTAGAAGCCAAAGGCTTGCTACCAGAAATATTTGGTTGGTATCCAGAAAAAATCTCCAATAGTTTAGATGCTATAGTTTTAGGCATGCATGCCAAAGAAGATAACCCTGAGTTGCTAAAAGCTCAAGAATTAGGACTTAAAATATATAGCTATCCAGAATTTTTGTACGAGCAATCCAAACACAAAACGCGAGTAGTAATTGGAGGAAGTCATGGAAAAACAACCATAACTTCTATGATTTTGCATGTTATGCATTATCATGACAGAGCAGTAGATTATATGGTTGGTGCGCAATTAGAAGGTTTTGATGTGATGGTAAAACTCACCGAAACGAACGATTTTATAGTTCTTGAAGGCGATGAATATTTAAGTTCACCAATTGACAGACGACCAAAATTCCATTTATACAAACCCAATATTGCGCTGTTAAGTGGCATCGCCTGGGATCATATTAATGTATTTCCAACCTACGAAAACTATGTAGAGCAGTTTAGTATTTTTGTTGATTCTATTGTAAAAGGCGGGAGCATCAATTATAATGAAGAAGACCCAGAGGTTAAACGCGTTGTAGAAGCCAGTGAAAATACCATTAGAAAAATAGCATATAAAACTCCAGAATACACCGTTGAAAACGGACAAACACTTTTAGAAACACCAGAAGGCGAATTACCAATAGAAGTGTTCGGGAAACACAATTTAAATAATTTGGCAGGAGCCAAATGGATTTGCCAACACATGGGTATTGATGAAGATGATTTTTACGAAGCCATTTCAACATTCAAAGGCGCCAGTAAACGTCTAGAAAAAATTGCAGAAAGCAAAAATAGTGTTGCGTTTAAAGATTTTGCACACTCACCAAGTAAAGTAGAAGCCACCACCAATGCCGTTAAAGAACAATACGAAAACAGAACGTTAGTAGCCTGTTTAGAGTTGCATACTTACAGCAGTTTAAATGCCGAATTTTTAAAAGAATACAAAGGCGCACTAGATGCAGCCGATATTGCTGTGGTATTTTATTCTCCGCATGCGGTAGAAATTAAAAAATTGGAAGAAGTTACTCATGAGCAAATCGCGAATGCTTTTCAGCGAGATGATTTAATTATTTACACCAACCCAGACGATTTTAAAGATTTTTTATTCTCACAAAACTTTGATAATAAAGCCTTGCTTTTAATGAGCTCTGGAAATTATGGTGGTTTGGATTTTGATGCGGTTAAAGGGTTGGTTGGATAGTTTTTTATTCAATTAAACTATATATTATTCATGGGTTATGTATTTTTTTAAATCAGAGGTTAGAATATCGGTTAGTTCTGATTGATTAAAAAAACTACTTTCGGTAAAAACAAAACCAAATACAGGGTATTTATTGATGTCTAGAGGTCTTATTAATACTGGCTTTTCAAAATCATTAGCAAGTGCTGAATAATTAAAATTTAAAATATTAGAGGGATCTATTCCCGAATTATTATCTAAAATTACGATACTAAACTTTTTGCTTTCTTTGCCTTTAAATAAGCTATTCCAGTCTGGTTTTTTATTTTCAAAAAAGTATTTATAGGAGTTAAAGTTCAAAGTTATTCCTAATAAGTCACCAGTAGTACACCAACCCCCAAATCTTAATGGGTTTATTTCAATTGGTGTTATTTTACCATTCTCATCTATTCTTACTTCAGCGTGGGCAGGAAAATTTCTTAGATTTAATTGCATACCAATTTTATTTAAAATTAATTCAATATCAATCTTATGCTTTTCAATTATTCCTTTGGACGTAGAATAAACCCTATCACTGGTGTCTTTTGCGGAAGAAAATAAGTGGTGCAAAACATTTAACAAAACCACATTTCCATTATTATCGTAATAATAATCAATAGCGAACTCTTCACCGCTGATAAATTCTTCAATAATAAAATGAGTTGTATTTAAAACATTTCTAGGAAATATACTTTTAAGGTTTTCAGGATTCAACTCATTTTTAGCTTTTACCCAATCGTTTTCATCTTTCACGATATGCACTCCGATACTAAAAAATCCGACAGTAGGTTTTATCACAAATGGAAACGAAAGATCTTCTAGTGATAAGTTCTGGATATCTTCTAACCTTATTTTTCTAAAATAAAAATCAGGAAATAGATTCTTAATAAGCTTCCTAAATTTTACTTTATCTTTTAATGAATTGATTTGATTCACTAATTCACTTTCTGCAAGATTCTGCTGTATCCAAGCCAATCCATTTTCTGAATTAGAATACAAGGGTGTTTGTGGGGCACTTATTAGAATATTTGCCGCTTGCTTTTCATCTATCCAATTTAAAGAATTGTCAGTTATCAATTCTTTAGCAATTTCAGTAGCGATTATTTCGTAATTATTATCTCTTATCGTGTCTATCAAGAAATCTGAAACGAATGGTTTGTCTATTAAAAACATAGGTCTATTTTTTTTGGATAAAGTCAAGTTTAGATTTTAAAACACTTCCCCAAAAAAGCCTCAACACTTTCTTGATTTACTCGAATCAATTCCGCTCTAGCATTCTCCATATCCTGTGGTTTTTTATCCTGTGAGAGTTTAAACTTCCCTTCCCAAGAATCAATAGAGATTTCAAACATTTTAATGTAATTTAAAGCACCTTCCATTCTACTATTATCAGCGTCTAAAACATATTTATGATCTGGAGCTTCCAGAAACTCGGTCATGGTGATTAACGATTCTTTTAAAGCGTCTTTGCTTTCAATAGCTTTTACTTTGCCTTTTAAATGTACTTTAATATAATTCCAAGTTGGTAATTGTTTGGTGGCATAAATACTTGGTGAAATATAACATTGTGGACCAGAAAAAATAATCGTGATATCGTTATCATTTTTTAAAAGTTTAGCGTGCGGATTATAAATATCAATGTGCCCAATAAGGTTGCCTTCATAATTATAAATTAATGGCAAGTGTGTTATTAGTGGTTCGTTATTTTTAACCGAAACGATGGTAGCTAGAGGATAGGTTTTAATCACTTCAATCATGTGATTAATATCGTTGTCTTGATGATGTTCTGGTGGGTAGCTCAAAATGTGTGTCATTCCCTCGAAGCAAGGAAACTTATGATTTTAGTTAAAAATTCTATTGCTTCTGAAATTTACAATATTTATCTTTAACCAATGCAAGAAAAACCATCGTCATTTTCGATAAAAAATTGGAGTCAAGATGATCAACCTCGGGAAAAATTACTGCACAAAGGTAAAGCCGCTTTAAGTGATGCAGAGTTAGTTGCTATTTTGATTGGTTCTGGTAACCGACAAGAAAGTGCTGTGGATTTATGTAAACGTATTTTAGCCAGTACCAATAATAATTTGAGCGAGCTAGGAAAACTCTCCATTAAACAACTTATGGAATTCAAGGGTATTGGAGAAGCCAAAGCGATAAGTATTATTGCAGCCTTAGAATTAGGAAGACGACGCAGGGGAGAAGAAGCTCTAGAAAAAATGAAAATCACATCTAGTTCTTCAGTTTTTGAACTGATGCAACCTGTTATTGGCGAACTTCAGCATGAAGAATTTTGGATTATCTATGTGAATAATTCTAATAAAGTCATTCAAAAGAATCAATTAAGTAAAGGCGGTATCACAGGTACTTTGGTTGATGTGCGATTGGTGCTAAAAAATGCATTAGAAGTTGGCGCAACGGGGTTAATATTAGCTCATAATCATCCATCAGGAACTTTAAAACCTAGTGAAGCCGATAAACAAATTACTCAAAAATTAAAAGGTGCCGCAAAAAGTTTAGATATAAAAGTTCTAGATCACCTAATTATAACAGAAAAAGCATACTTTAGTTTTGCTGATGAATCACTTTTGTGACCAAAGACAGAAGACCGATGACAGAAGACTGCTTACTGAACACTGAATACTGCAAACTGAAATTATGCTTCTAGTATATACCCATAAAATATCACCTCGGTTAAAATATGTTTTTAAACATGTTTGCACTAGAGTTTTAGGTGTAGAAGTGAGTTTTACAACCAAAATTGAAGCGTTTATTGCTCATGACAGTTTAAAAATGTCATATACAAAACAACAATTAGGTAATGAGTTTTTTATTAAAAGTCATGAGATTCTATTTGAACAAGGTTTAAGTGATATCGACATTAATATGCATGATTGGGGTATTACCAAGTGCTTTTTTTACCTTGGAGAGAAGAGTGCGATGCCTTTTGATATTTTTTCAGCTTCTTTTTATTTATTGTCAAGATATGAGGAATATTTGCCACATGTAAAAGATGAATATGGCCGTTTTACAGCGACTGAAAGCTTAGCTTATAAAAAAGGGTTTTTGCATCAACCTGTTGTAGATATTTGGGCATATAAATTTAAAGATGCTTTACAAAAGCAGTTTCCGGTATTTGATTTTCCAAAAAGAACATACCAAATAAAACCCATTATAGATGTGCCTAGTGCTTATAATTACAAGCTAAAAGGTATTATGCGAACATTTGGTGGAGCTATTAAAGATGTTTCAAGGTTTAGACTTAAAAGATTGTACACTAGATTTACTGTGCTTCTTGGATTGAGACACGACCCATTTGATACTTTTAAATATTTAATCAATAGACAAAAAAACACCCGTTTTAAATTTCTTTTCTTTTTTCTAATAGGTGGATATTCTACTTATGATAAAGGGATTAATCCAAATAAAAAACAGTTTGTTTCACTTATTAAACATATTGGTGACTATAGTAAAGTAGGATTAAAAATATCTTATTTCGCCATTGAAGATGAAGTCCTGTTAAAGAAAGAAAAAGTAAGAATGGATGATATCTTGAATACCAATACAAAAGCGTCGAGACAATCTTTTTCAAAACTGAATTTGCCAGAATCGTACAGAAATCTAATTGCTTTAGAAATACAAGAAGATTATACCATGGGTTATGTAAGTCATATTGGTTTTAGAGCAGGTACTTGCTCACCTTTTTTGTTTTACGATTTAGATTACGAAGTACAAACGCCACTTAAAATTATCCCATATCAGTTAATGGATTATGCGCTTTTAAAACACAAATCCTTACTTGATAAAAAGAAAGTTATAAATGAAATAATCCATGAGATTAAGCAAGTTAATGGTGAGTTTGTTCCAGTATTTCACAACTACACTTTTGGTGAAGATCACAGATGGAAAGGTTTTAAAGAATTGTTTAATTTAATATTAGATTCTCCAGATGAAGCTTAAAGGTATTACAGATGTATTCTTCGATTTAGACCATACGCTTTGGGATTTTGATAAAAACTCTGCGTTAGCTTTTAAAAAGATTTTTGAACTTAATAATGTTGAAATAAGTACAGATGATTTTCTAAGCCATTATGTCCCCATTAATTTAAAATATTGGAGACTTTACAGAGAAGAGAAAATTGAGAAAAATGCTTTACGCTTTGCAAGATTAAACGAGACTTTTAAAGCCATTGAATTTGAAGCTAATGATGATTTAGTGTATAAGTTATCTCATGATTATTTAACACACTTAGCCACATTTAACTACTTATTTGAAAACACCTTTGAAATTTTAGATTACTTAAGCCAAAATTATAACTTACATATTATAACCAACGGGTTTGATGAAGTGCAGTATAAAAAAATGAGCCATTCTAAAATTGATCATTATTTTAAAACCATTACCAATTCTGAAATTGCAGGGGTAAAAAAACCAAACCCGGTAATCTTTAATTTTGCTTTAAAACTTGCCAATACAAATGCAGGTAAAAGTGTCATGATAGGGGATAGTTATGAAGCAGATATTTTAGGAGCAAAAAATATTGGTATGGATGTTGTGTTTTTTGATGTTAACAATAAGACCGTAGGTAATAACATTAGGCAAATTGATAATTTAATACAATTGAAGAAGTACCTATAAGTTTTATACTAAAACAGTAATGATATTTTTTAAATGCTCATATTGTATCTTTACAAATAGAATTGAATAATAAATTAAACAACATGAAGACTAAGTTTTTTACCATAATACTCAGCTGTTTTATTGCAACATCTGTATTTGCTCAAGCAAACATAAATAATTATAAGTATGTTATTGTGCCCGACAAGTTTGATTTTTTGAAAGAGAAAGACCAATACCAATTGAATTCCCTCGCAAAATTTTTATTTAACAAGCAGGGGTTTGTAGCGATAATGGAAGGTTCAGATTATCCTAACGATTTAGTTTTGAATAGATGTTTAGCTTTAGAATCGGATGTTACTAAGGATTCCGGGATGTTTAAGACCAAACTAAAAATAGAACTTAAGGATTGTAATGGTAAAGTTGTATATACGTCTCCGTTAGGAGAGAGTAGAGAAAAGGAATATAAAGCAGCATACAACCTTGCATTGCGTGATGCTTTTAAACATATAGAAGCTATAAATTACAAGTATAAGCCAAATGAAAATATAACCTCGATTAGTACCACATCGCTGCCCCAAGTTAAGAATGAAGTTTCCGAAGAACTAGCGGAGTTAAGACAAGAAATACAGAACCTAAAAAAGGAAAAAGAGGCTGAGGTGGCAGTGGTTAAAAAACCCGCAGTTGAAACTCCAAAAGTAGTTGTACCACAACCAAAACCAGTTAAAAATAAACCAGTTAAGGAAACTACTGTAATAGAAGGTGCCTCAAATGTATTGTATGCTCAAGAAATTGAAAACGGTTTTCAGTTGGTTGATAGTTCGCCAAAAGTGATTTACAGAATAAAACATACTAATTTAAAAGACGTTTTTTTAGTAGATGGTAGTAGTGCTATTGTTTACAAAAAAGGTGATGATTGGGTTATTGAATATTATTCTGGCGCTACTTTGAAACAAGAGGCTTTAAATGTTAAGTTCTAAGTTTTATTTATAACGTGATTTGCGTTAGGGATTGTAGTGAAAATCCTTTTTAAAAGAATTGAACTATACACCGTTCTGAACTAAATATTAACAGATAGCCACCTCGCTTACTGCTCGCTATGACGTTTTAAAAAGATTGTAGCGAAAAGCCCGACCTTTTGCGATCCTGCGAGGTTTTGAAAACCTTGTAGGTATGAGTAAAAGGTAACGCCCAAATAAAATTAATAATCGTATTTATCTTTCCAGCGTAGTTTTAAAAATTCCCGATGTGCGTTTTCGCGGGCGTTATTCCCAGGTTCGTATAGAGTCGTGTTTTTTATCTCGTCTGGCAGAAATTCCTGGGGCGCAAAATTATTCTCGTAATTATGTGCGTACTTGTAGTTGTCGCCATAACCCAATTCTTTCATAAGTTTGGTAGGTGCGTTTCTAATTTCTAGAGGCACACTTAAATCGCCAGTTTGCTTAACCAATTGTTGCGCCTTACCAATAGCCATGTAAGCGGCATTACTCTTGGGCGAGCAAGCCAAATATGTGGCACACTGACTTAAAATAATTCTAGATTCCGGAAAACCAATGGTTGAAACTGCTTGAAAGGTGTTATTGGCAATTACCAAAGCCGTGGGGTTGGCGTTCCCAATATCTTCGCTTGCAGAAATAAGTAAACGGCGTGCAATAAATTTCACATCTTCGCCACCTTCAATCATACGTGCTAACCAATATACCGCGCCATTTGGGTCGCTACCTCTAATAGATTTTATAAACGCCGAAATAATATCAAAATGCTGTTCACCAGTTTTATCGTAGCGAACGGTGTTGTTCTGAATTTTTTGTAACACCGCTTCGTCATTAATTTCAATTTCATCGGTACTATACGAATTAACTAAAAGCTCAAAAATATTAAGCAGTTTTCTAGCATCACCCCCAGATAGCTTTAAAAGGGTATTGGTTTCCTTTAGTGTTATGGTTTTTTTAGATATAAACTCATCCGTTTCAATAGCCCGCTTTAAAAGGGTTTCTAAATCGGTTTTATCAAAAGCATTCAAAATATAAACTTGGCAACGCGATAAAAGTGCCGAAATAACCTCGAAACTCGGGTTTTCTGTAGTAGCACCAATAAGTGTTATCCAGCCCTTTTCAACAGCTTGCAACAACGAATCTTGCTGAGATTTACTAAACCTATGTATCTCATCAATAAATAAAATAGGGTTTTTAGTAGTAAACAATCCGCCACTTTGTTTCGCCTTATCAATAACCTCTCTAATGTCTTTAACGCCAGAATTTATGGCACTTAAAGTATAAAATGGTCTCCCAGATTCAGTTGCAATAATATTTGCTAAGGTGGTTTTTCCTGTTCCTGGAGGTCCCCAAAAAATCATGGAAGGGATTAAGCCTTGCTTTATGTGCTGCGTTAATGCACCACCTTTGCCTACCAAGTGCGCTTGACTCACGTAGTCTTTTAAGGTTTTTGGTCGTAACCGTTCTGCTAATGGGGCATTCGCGTTCATAACTGTAAAATTAAAACAATTCCTTTGCAAAAGGGAATCTTATTAGGACGAATGTTTAATAAAATTAATCTAAAGGTACTAATTTAAAAAGTACTTGGTTACTGCTACTGCTACTGGATACTGCGACTGAATACTGATAACTGCCAATTTAGCACAAAATGAAAAGTTGGAAAACTATTTGCTAACTTTATCTCAATGAAAAACAAAGAACATTTTAAATTCTCAACTGGTGTAGTGGCGTATCCCGTATTTTTTGTGCTAATTATTTGGTTGGTATTTTGGTTCGAGGTGCGCTTTGGTTATAACTTTAGTAAGTATGGTATTTATCCGCAAACTTTAAAAGGGCTAAGAGGTGTTGTGTTAAGTCCGTTTATTCATGGCGATATCAAACACATTTATCATAATACGGTGCCGTTATTTGTCTTGTCTACGGCCTTGTTTTACTTCTACAGGCACATCGCTTGGAAAGTGATTCTCTTCGGTATTTTATTATCTGGTTTTCTTACTTGGTTTATCGGGAGGCCATCCTATCATATTGGGATTAGCGGTCTCATTTATGTTTTAGTAAGCTTTACATTCTTTAAAGGTGTTTTCGCAAAACATTATAGACTTATAGCCTTATCACTTCTGGTAATATTCCTTTATGGAAGTATGATATGGTATACCTTACCAATAGAAAAAGGAATTTCTTGGGAAGGGCACATGGCAGGTTTAATAACCGGTTTGTTGTTTGCATTAATTTTTAGAAAAGAAATTGCAAAACCTAAAAAGTATGTTTGGGAACAAGAAAACTTTAATGAAGAAGAAGATCCTTTTCTAAAACATTTTGATGAAGATGGAAATTTTATTGAAAGCCTTAATGAAAATGAAAATGAAGAAGAAGATAAATCTTCGCAAAACATTATAAATTATAGCTATAAAGAACAAAATAATATCAAGTAATTAACAAGTTTTTTTGTTTAGTACATGACAAAAATTTATTATTGAGAAATAAACTACTTGCAATTTTCAGAATAACAAAGATCTCTCACAGGTTTTAAAAACCTATGAGATTCTACGTAACGAAGAAGACGTAATATGAGATATGTACGGTTTGTAGTTTCATTTTAAATTTTTGTCATTTACTAAATTTTTTTTCTTAAAATATTTAAGGAAAGAAGCTTGTTTGCTTAAGTTTGTAATTCTAAATAAATTAACAAAGTACTACAATGATTGAGCTAGTAAAGAAAACCATAACGTTTATAGAAGATAATAAAATGGTGTCTTCTTCTGAGATAGAAAATGCAAAGCACATATTTGAGCAAAGCACCCATGTTATTTTATCTCAAGGAAAAGAAAAAATTACAGTTCATGTTGATAATAACAAAGAACTTTTTGAAGTTGCTCTTATTTTAGAAGAAGGCAACCTGTATGCTAAAATAGATGGAAGTTTTTCTGAATGGAATGTACCTAGCCTTGTTGCGTTATACGTTATTGAAAACAGCATAAATGACGAAACGCTAACCGAAGGGGTAAGGTATTTACGAGAAGGCATGCAAAAAAGAGTTTTGGAAGAACGTAAAGACAGAGCCCAAAAGGCAAATTATAAAATAAGTCTTGCAAATAATTTATATGGAGAACATACCCTAATAAACGAAAAAGGGAAAACTTTTAAAATAACACTTCGTGATTTTAAAAATGAAACAGGTTATATAAATAATATAGATTTGAAAACCAATAAACTTGGCACTACCAAACATATTATATATTTATTTAATTATTTAAAAGAAAATAAAACAAAAGCTAAGCGATTAAAAAAGACCTATCCTTTTATAGAAATTTATACTGATCCATTAAACGATTATAAAATTTCTTGGTTTTTCCCTGAAAAATTAGAAAAGGAAGAGGCGAATATTTTAAAAAGCTATTTTGGAAATAAAAAATCAATTGAAGACACCCAAATAGCCAATTTTGCTTCCTTTTTATATAAGTCAAGGGATTTAGAGCGCATAAAAATACGCGAAGAAGTTTTTGAAAAAGTAGAATTGTATTTTGAAAATAAAGAGCTAGAACACATAAAAAAATCAAACACATTAGATTTTTCATCCATAAATGCAAATTTATACCCTTATCAAAAAGAAGGTGTAGAATTCGCTGTATTTAAAAAGGGTGTTATTGTGGCAGATGAAATGGGTCTTGGTAAAACATTACAAGCTATAACAACAGCCATTCTTAAAAAAGATATTTTTAATTTCAAAAAAACATTGGTGGTTTGTCCAGCATCTGTAAAGCATCAATGGAAACATGAGGTTTTAAAATTTAGTAATGAAAATGCTATTGTAGTGGAGGGGATTCCAGATGATAGAAATAAAATATATCTAAATGATACAAGTTTTTTTCATATTGTAAATTACGAAACCATATTACGAGATTTGCCATTTATTAATAAATCAGAATATGATTTTGTTATATTAGATGAGGCCCAAAAAATTAAAAATTACGAAACAAAAACAGCTAATGCGGTAAAGGCTATAGAAAAAAAACATGCTTTAGTAATTACTGGAACACCTTTAGAGAATAAACTATTAGATTTATACTCTATAGTCCAGTTCTTAGATCAGAAATTTTTAGCACCACAATGGGAGTTTTCATATCAGCATTGTATTTTTGATTCTAAACATAAAAATAAAATTAGAGGCTATTACAATCTTCAAAGCTTAAAAAGCCGTCTAGGTTCTATACTTATTAGAAGGGAAAAACAAGAGGTTTTCGAACAATTACCTAACGTCATTCAAAAAGACATATTTGTAGGCCTTTCGGATGAACAAGCCAATTTACATGCTAGTTTTGCTAGAGGAATTGCTGCTATTTTGGCTAAAAAATTTAAAACTACTTACGATTGGCAAAAACTTATGCACTTGCTAACTAATATGCGTATGGTGTGCGACTCCAGTTATTTAATTGATAAAGAAACGCATCATGCTCCAAAGCTAATTGAATTAAAAGATATTTTAATAGAGAAGCTAGATATTAAAAACAGCAATAGAAAGATTATTATTTTTTCAGAATGGGTAACTATGCTTGGTCTTATTGGTAATATGCTTAAAAAAGAAGATATCACCTATACGATGCTTACAGGTAAAGTACCTGTAAAAAAACGTGGCGCATTAATAAAAGAGTTTGAAGAGAACCCTGATTGTCGTATTTTTCTATCAAGTGAATCTGGAGGTACAGGATTAAATTTGCAAGTTGCAGATACTGTTATAAATTTTGAATTACCTTGGAATCCTGCCAAAAAAAATCAGCGTATAGGAAGAATTGATAGAATTGGACAACAAAATCAAAAACTGTATGTCTTTAATCTACTTAGTTATAATTCTATAGAGATGAAAATTGCAGCAGGCTTGTTATTAAAACAAAACCTTTTTGAAGGCGTTTTAAATTCAGGTAGTTCTACTGATGAAGTCGATTTTTCTGAAAAAGGAAAATCGCAATTTATAAAACAACTTGAAGAAATTATTAAAGATGATGATTTTGAAACTAGTATGGAAGATGATTTTAATGTTGAAGGTTTAGAAGATGAAAACCTACAAGAAGATGAAAGCCTACAAGACATTGTTTCCGAAATTGAAACAGAGCCGAACGCAGTTACACTAACAGAAAACACAATAGAAGAAGAAACACCTGTAACAGAGCAAGCTCATCAAAAAGAAGCCCCGAATTTTGAGCAAATGGAAGCCGTTATGACCAAGGGTATGGAATTTTTAACGGGCATTTTTAAAATGAGTACGGGAAATGATTTAAGTACTGATGGAAAACCAAAAGTTAAAGTCAATAAAGAAACAGGTGAAGTTTCTATTTCATTTAAAATGGATTTTTAACTTATACCCTTTTTGAGATCGTGTCTCGAAATTCTTAATTCGTAAATCATACCCTCTGTGAATCTCTGTGAAACCTCGCAATAACTCTGTGTAATAAAGTGCAAATTTTAAAAATCGTAAATCGTAAATCATCAATCAAAAATCTAACGTCTTTGTCTCACCACTTCATATAAAAACGCACCACAAGCTACAGAAACGTTTAAAGATTCTATATCTCCCAATAAAGGCAATTTAGCTTTAGCATCCACAACTTTTAAAATGGATGGGTTTATACCTCTGCCTTCAGACCCCATAATTATGGCACAAGGTTCTGTAAAAGAAACATCATACAATAGATCATTTGTTTTTTCGGTAGCAGCTATTACTTTTATGTCTGATGCTTGCATATAAAACACAGCATCTTTAATATGGTCTACTTTACAAATTGGAATTTTAAAAACTGCTCCAGCACTTGTTTTTATGGTGTCACCATTAACAGGTGCACCACCTTTTTTTTGTATAATAATACCATCAACACCAGTACATTCGGCAGTTCTAATTATGGCACCAAAATTTCTAACATCACTCAATTGATCGAGTAATAAAAACAAAGGTGTTTTTCCTGACTCTATAACATTCATGACAAGAGTTTCCATGTCATGAAATGCGATTGGCGAAATTTGCGCAACGGCTCCTTGATGATTGCCTTTTGTTAGGCGGTTCAGTTTTTCAATAGGAACATAAGACGAATTAATAGCGTTTTTTCTTAAAACAGTTTCCAATTCAGTAAAAAGTTCACCTTTAAGTCCTTTTTGTAAAAAAACTTTGTCTATTGTTTCATTAGCATTAATAGCTTCTATGATGGCTCTTATACCGAATATTTGTGTTTGGTTTTCCATAATAAAAAAATAGATTGCCTGAATTGGCAATCTATTTTTATTTTTAATAATTTATTATTTTAGTTGGTATCGAAAGAATTTGATTCACTGGCACCAAAATTTCCGCCACCAATTACTTTAACAACACCATTAATAGTTAGTGTGTAGTCACCAAGATTAGTACCATCGTTCATACCGTCACTAAATGCATCATATACAATCAAAGTATAATCTCTACCAGAGCAAAGCGTTATAGTTTCCGAAGCTGTCCATTGACCATTAACATAGCCTCCTTTTGAAGCTACTACCCCATCAAGAGCATCTCTGACTTCCCATGTTGTTTCTTCAGAATAAAAATCAAAATTAAAGTCTAAAGTAGCTGTAACTTCTGTACAATTTTGAACATATGAAATTGTTGTAGAACCTCCATCAAAATAATTCCTTAAGGCATCAAAATTGAGCACAAGGTTATTAATTCCAATGCCTAAATTTACATCAGATAAGTTAACTGTAAATGTGCCTTCATTTGAACCACTTGGGACAGTCACAGACGTTGGAATTTCATAAGAACCCGCTGCAGCATCCGAACTTGGGTCTATAGCAATATTAAAGGATGTGTCAGATCCAACATTTGCTCCTGTATAAACAGTTATATTAAAACTTTCAGTACCTCCAACATCAACACCTTTGGAATACTCAGGTTCAGCAAAAGTCACATAAACAAATTCCGATTCATCATCATCACAGCTGTTGAAAACAAATAATGACATAGAAAGGAATAAAAGTAATATTAAGTTAATTTTTTTCATAATGTAAATTTTTAATTATTTATTGAATTAGTCGTATCCAAATATAATATTTATTTTACAAATATTATAAGTGGCTTAATAGGTTTATGTGTTTTTTTAACTAAAACATAAGTTAATAGTCACAAAAATACTAGTTTATTATAATTTTTCTATGATAGAAAGCATTTCCATTTTGAATATTTAATATATATATACCAGAATAAAACACTTTTGTATCAATTGAATGGTTAATTTTTGATGTGCTAGTTTCTAAATTTTTCGTATAAACTTCCCTTCCATGTAAATCGTATAGAGTAATTTTAGTTTTACTTCCCGAGGATTCAAAACTTAAGTTTAATTTATTAGCAACAGGATTTGGCCAAACCGTAACGCTAGAAACCAATTTATCAGAAACGCCTAATGTTAAATTAGAACCCGTTACAATTAATGAAAAATCTTGATTTGCATTCACAAGTGTTCCTTTATGGGTTACGCTTAGTGTATAAGTACCGGCAACTGGAGTGTTTATATCTATATTCTCTATGTTATCTACAATATTATCTCCAGTAATAGCTGCGGCAGAAACATCGCTTAATTGTAATTTCCATGGAAAAAAGGTGGTTGTTCCATCAGGTGCTGTTACCCTTAAATCTAAATCATTTACTAATACAGGCGTGGCACTATTTAAAATTCCAGATTGATTGGGTCCAGCAGGGTCAGTCCAACAAATTGTAGCACTTAACGTATTTGTGTTAGACACAGTAAAAGATTTTGAATAGGTATTTCCATCTGCTAAACTAGTTTCAAAAATAAAAGCATTACTATTAAAAGCATCCAAAATGGTTTCTGCACTTGCTTTAGCGTCTAGTAATCCCCAACCAAATTTTGGGTCTGGGCCAATACTTGATATATCATCCTGCGCCGTATGACAGACTAAGCCTTTTAGTGTCGCAGCTGTCATATAACTTGAATTTAACTCATTATAATATTGTTGCAATAGTAATAAACTCCCTGCAACATTAGGTGAAGCCATAGAAGTTCCTGACCAGAAAGTAGGATTAGCATACGCAGTGTCTGAAGTGCTTATTGAAGAAAGCACATTAGTACCATCTCCAGAGATATCCGGTTTAATTCTTCCATCATCTGATGGGCCTTGGCTACTACTAGAATTTATACTAAGAAAACCAAAAATGGGATTAGCATTGGCAATCACTAAAGAGTTCTTTGCATTTTTGTCGGCCGTTAATTTGTCATAACCATCTTTTAATCCACCTGAATACGTGTCTTCTCCTGAATTACCAGCTGAAGTTACCTTTAAATAATAAGGCGCGTTATAGGCTATTTCATCCCAAGTAACAGCATCAGAATTATAGGAACCCATCATCCATGTTGAAACGTTTAGTTCTCCTTCATCATTAAATGCAGGTACGCCATAGGAATGATTAGAGAGTAACAACGCATTCGTAGTAATTTCAGTAACTACTTCAGAAGAGTCATCATCCCAATTGTATAATGTTAAGGTGGCTTGGGGAGCCATGCCTTTAGCAGCTGGATTAGTACCCTTGGCTACTAATGTACCCGCAACATGAGTAGCATGATCACTTATATTAGCAAAAAATAATTCCCCTTTTGTAGCTCTTGATGCCGTATTATCAGAATTTAAAAATTCCTGATGAGTTATCAAAACACCTTCAGAATCCCAGGCTCCTATGTTCATGTTCTGACCTTCTAAATTTAACCCAAGACTACCGCCATTATGGAGCGTATTGGTTTTTGTAGATTTTGCCGATTCTACATTATCAGTTGATATATAAACAGGTTTACCATCAATAATGTATCTAATTTTCATCAGTTCACCATTGGCTTTCCGTTTTGTTTTTTTTAAACCATGTTGGTTTATGTAATCTTCTATAGCTTTATTGTTTGCCTTGTTATCAAGTGTCAATTTTAGCTTGATTTCATTTAGCTTAATCAGGTCATATTGGTTTATAATATTATCCCTTTCTTCTCTTGTTTGACTGTAAATAGTTGTATAACAAAGAAATAATAAAAAAGTAAAAAATAGTTTCATAGCAAAAAGTTGAATTAAAATTTTAATACATATAGTCTATGTTTTAACGTTATTTGTGAATATAATTTAAAAACAAAAGGGCTATCATATGATAACCCTTTTGTTTTTATAGGCTGAAAATTAATTTTGATCAGCTTCTGTGATATTTGGGTTTTTGTCTATCTCATCTTGAGGTAAATAAAATCTCCATCTAGAATCACCAGCAGGAACCGTTAATTGCCATTGTTGGAATGGACCAGTTCTATCAAGTCCTTTATTACGTCTCTTTAAATCGAAATACCCAAGTCCTAATTCTCCATAAAATTCTTTTCTTCGTTCTAAAAGAATTTCATCTACCAAAGCTTCCTTAGTTGCTGCGGTTGATAGTGTAGCACTTGGATCTCTTTTTGATAATACCGCTAATAAAGCAGTTTTAGCTTCAGGTAATTTGTTTTGTTCAGCTAAAGCTTCTGCTTCAATCATCCACATCTCAGAAGATCTCATCATAATTAAATCTCCAGATTGATCTGCGTTATCTCTAAACTTAGCTGTTATATACCGTTTAACATCTGAGGCAGGGTCATTAACTACAATTAAGTTTTTTCTAATATCAGTATCGCTTGTGAATAAGGCTTGAAATTCTACACCAATATATAAATCGTTATACCCATTACTACTATGGTCTATAAAGGAGAAGAATCTTGCAAAACCACGCTGTTGTTCAGCATTATAAGGCTGAGCCCACATCCATTCATCATTATCAATACTAGCAAATCCATCTGCATACGTTCCAGCATCCATTAGTGGATATCCTACTTTTGCATTTTTTGCGTGAAATTCAGCATTCACCCAATCACCCATTTCTAAATATATTCTAGCCAGAACACCTTGAGCAGTACCTCTGCTAAAACGATACTTTGAAGCTTGTGTTACAGGTATATTTGGTATAGCATCCTCTAATTGTGTTGTAATACGCGTGTATACGTCTTGTAAAGTTCCTCTAGGAGCTCCACCATTATCAATTGATTGTGGTTGAGTATATAAAGGTATTCCTGGCTGTGAGCCACCTCCACCTGCATAAGATCCAGAATAGTATCTTGCTAAGTTAAAGTAACAGTGCGCTTCCAAGGCAAGTAACTCTGCAACATATTCGTCTTTTTCAGCTTGAGTTATAGCGCCAGAGGCACTAATTCCAGCAATATGACTTCTACAAGCATTGGCTACAGAATAAAACATTTCCCATGCCCAATTAACTCTACGTCCGTTTGCAGAATCAACCACATCCCATCTTGTTTCAAAAATATACCAATTAAAATCTGGGCAAGTAACATCTGTACCCATTACATCTGCACCTAAATAATAGGCCTTTGAACCAGCGGTGTCATGGGCAGCAAAGTAATCTCTTAATACATTATATGTGCCAGTCATTGCAGATTCAATACCTGCTTTAGAGCCATATACGGCTAGAGATGTAACCGAATCGGTTGGTACGGGTTCGTCTAAAAACTCATCGCTATTACAGGATATAAGTCCTGTAGCTAGTATAGCAAAAAGTATATATTTATATTTATTTAAAATTTTTGTTTTCATAATAAGTATTGTTTAAAGATTAAAAGGAGATATCAATACCTAAAGATATTGTTTTCATAACTGTAGAACTATTACTAGTAATTCCATTAAATGCTTGTTCAGGATCATCTATTTTGCTTTCTTTTGTCCAAGTAAAATAATTATCAGCAGATAGATAGACTCTTGCTGCTTTCAAACTAAATTTCTCCATTAAAGCATCGTCTAAGCTATATCCTAAAGAAATGTTTCTTAAACGAAGATAATCACCTTCTTGTAACCACCTTGTTGATCTAGAATTAAAATCGTTAGTAAGGAACGTTTGTCTTGGTACATCAGTAATATCACCAGGTTGTCTCCAGGTCGCACTTACATCAGTACTTAACTGCTCACCAGGATTTCTTGCTTTCATTAGCGACGCGTAATCTGTGTTGTAAATATAGCCACCAACTTTAAAGACAAAGTTTAATGCTAAATCGAAATTTTTATACTTAAATCTATTTGTAAAACTTCCTTCAAAATCTGGAAGTGCAGATTTCCCTGTATAAACACGAGTAGCATCATCATAGTCATCAGTTACTTCTCTAGTAACTACTTCTGTTACTGGGTCTGTTACTTCTTTATACCATAACGGAGCACCTGAAGCAGGATCTACACCAGCCCATTCTCTCATATAAAATTCGTATCGGTCCCTACCTTCTTCCCATCTAAATGAACCCGTTAATTCTGGCTCTGGAATACGTTCAATCTTATTTTCATTTTTAAATAAAACTAAAGATGTTGTCCATCTAAAGTCTTTGGAAGAAATATTTGTTGAATTTAAAGTAAGCTCTAAACCTTTGTTAGACAGTTCAGCAATATTAACAAAAGGAGCTAATGCACTGTCTGAGTCACCACCACTACCAGTAGAAGGTTGAGGAATAAGTAGATATATTAAATCTTCTACTCTATTGTCATAATATTCAAAACTACCATTTATGTTATTATTTAAGAAACCAAAATCTAAACCAACATTCAATTTTCTGTGTGTTTCCCATTTCAAATTTGGGTTTCCTTCACTTGTAGGGAAAACACCACCATCACCTAATATGTTAAAACCAGTGCCAAATTCTGAAAGATATGGGAACAATTGTCCAATATTTTCGTTACCAACAACACCATAACTACCTCTTATTTTTAAAGTTTTTACGATATCACTATCTTGAAAAAATTGATCATGGATACTCCATGCTGCAGCTGCAGACCAAAATATACCATATTTGTTGTCACCAATAAATCTAGAAGATCCATCTCTACGAATACTACCTCCTACATAATAAGTGTCATTAAAATTGTAATCTAATCTACCAAATAAACTGAATAATCTATTTGAATTTGTAAATGAACGTGCCTCGGTAGCCGTATTACCATTATCTAATTCCGTTAATTCTGGAAAAACAAAACCATTTCTTGCAGTCCTTACGAAATTGTAGTCGTTATTAAACATTTCTTGACCTGCCAATACGGTTAGATTATGTTTTTCATTGAAAGTTTGCTTATAAGTAACAGTATTTGTTACATTTAAAGATTTTGTTGTACTTCTCTCTTTCTGACTAGAGGTATCATCAATAACTGATTGAGCAGATGCACCTACAAAAGGAAAACTAAAAACATTTCCTTCAAATAAGTAAAATGAAAAATTAAATTGAGAATTAAATTTAATGTTATCATTAAAACGTACTTCTACATTTGGAGATACATTTACAGTATTTCTTTCAAATAAGTTAGGACTACCTACAGTTTCGGCTACTGGGTTATATTGACCAAAGAATCCTCTATCTAAAGCAAAATCATATTGTTTATTACCACCACTATCAAGTATAAAACTACCATTAGGATTTCTCTGATAAATTGGATAAATACTAGATACCGAACGCACATATTGTATGTTGTTTGAAAATCTATTACCAGATTGAATTGGTACGTTCGAGGAACTGAATGATGTAAAAGCAGTTCCGCCAAATGTTAACCAATCATTAACATCAGTTGAAATATTAAGTCTACCTGAAGCTCTTTTAAATTTAGATGCTAATGAATATCCAGTAGACTCTAAGAATGATCCAGATGCATAGTAACTTGTATTTTCTGTTCCACCTCTAACAGATAGAGATACATCTTGTCTAGTAGCCTGTTGTGTTAAAGCATCTAAATAGTCCGTTTGGTAAAGTAAATTTGCATTTCCTTTTAATTTACCGTCAGTACCTATAGGCTCTGCAATACTAAATGGATTTGCATTTAATAAGCCTACTAATTGACTACTAGCTTGTTGGTTTGCATCTGCTTGTGTACTTCCTGAATCAACAAAATCATTACTTAAAGACAACCAAGCGTTTTCCATAATGCCTTGTGCGCTTAAATAGGAATAATCATCGGTAGCTTTATCAGAAAAACCATAGCTGGTACTTACATTTACCACACTTTTACCGGCTGTATCTCCTCCTTTTTTAGTTTTAATGATAATAACTCCGTTTGCACCCCTGTTTCCATATAAAGAAACAGCATCAGCATCTTTTAATACTGAGTATGCAGCAACATCGTCAAAGTTTATAGCATTTAAATTACCAGTATACTGAGCGCCGTCTAAAATAATTAACGGGTCAGAATCACCATTTAAAGAACCAACACCCCTAATCCGAATTGTAGGACTTGCTCCAGGTTGGCCTGAAGTATTTACTAATGACACCCCTGAGGTACCTTGTAATGCTTCAGTTACTGTAGTTATTTTTTGGTCACCGATATCTGCGGCTGTTACAACACTAATAGCTCCTATAATGTCTTTTCTCTTTTTATTACCATATGCTACAGATATAACAACTTCCTGTAAAGATTCTGCATCTTCCTGTAGAGTAACATTAATTGTATTGGGTGCTCCAACCGTAACTTCGCTAGTGGTGTAACCAACAAAACTAAAAACAAGAGTAGCACCTTGGTTAGCTTTAATTGAATATTTACCATCGAAATCTGAAGAAGTTCCAGATGAAGTACCTTTAATTAAGACAGTTGTTCCAGGAAGGGGGAGGCCAGAACCATCCGTCACCGTACCTGAAATTGTCTTTTCCTGTGCAAACGTAAGTTGCACGACAAACGCTAGTAATAGCGTTAGAATTCCACTAAACTTTGTTTTCATTTTTATAATTATTTGAATTAGTCTGGGGTAAAAATCATAATAAAAAGTTAATAAAACAATAAATAATGGTTAAAATTTGATAAAAAGGGCAAATTTTTAAGAAAATGACAATTTGAAACTAGAAATTTGCTGTCAAACTGATGTGTATTTTAGAATTGGAGAGTTTAAATTGGGTATTCTCATTTTTTCCATTAGCGTAATTAAATTTCAATAGCCCCGCTTTTGTAAGTATTCCAAACCCAAAGCCGTATCCAAACAGTTTTTCCTTAGAGTTGGATATTTTATTTTCAAAATATGCAGCATCAATAATACTATGTACATAGATTGAATTGCTTAGTTGATATCTATATTCTGTATTTATTACACTGTAAAGCGAAGCATAGAGACTGTTTTCTTCAAACCCTCTAATAGAATTAATGCCTCCAAATCTTAGGAGTTCATTTTCAAAATAGGTATCAGTAATCAAATTAGAGCCATTGACTCTTATAAAAAAACTGTTTTTTTTGTTTAATGCGAAAATTTTTAATGCGTCAATGGTATATTGTGATTGATTTTCAGAATTTGAGGACGTTTTTCTTTCTCCGAATCCTGCTTCTAAATAAAATTTTGATTTTATTGGAAAAAGGATATTGTTAGGTTGTGGTTTTAAAAATTGATATGCTATAGTGTAATGTTGGGTTTTGTAATCTGATATAATTGAGCTTAGGTTTTCGGTAAGAAGATTGTTTGACTCTGTTGAAACAATACCAACATACATTTTGTTTTTGGAATTTAATTGATAATGTAATCGAGCAGACTGATTAATTGTTGTGAATGAAGAGTCTCTTTTAAAAATCCTTAATAGTAAGTCTGCGCCAATTGGTGTTTTAAATAAATAAGGCAACGAAACGTCGGCTTCAAAGGTTTTTTGTTCGTTTTCATCACTCTTATATAACAATCTAAATGACTCTCCAAAATTTAAATTATTAATAAGATTCAAATTTAAGTAACCGTCAAATTCTAATCTATTGGTTTCTTCATTGGTTCCAAATCCTAAAAAACCATCAAAAGCATTGCTTTTAGATTTTTCAAGATATAGATATAAGGTTGTTGAATCTTTCGAAAATAATACCTCTGGCGATTTAATCTCATTTGCGAAATTCAAATTATTTAATTGTTCGGTTTTATCTTTAATGGTGTTTAAGTCGAAAACTTGATTAGATTTTATTTTTAGAAAGTGTTTTAGATAGGATTCAGGAAATTTTTCATAGCCTTTAATAACGATATCATTGATGATTCTTTTTCTTTCAAAGGCGTCAATACTTAATTGAGCTTTCAAACTTAAAGAATCTTTAATCTTGATATCAGATAATTGTAATTTGGAAAATGGAAACCCTTTTTTTGAAATTTCAGCATTAATAAAATTTAGCGTATGCTCAACTTCAGAAAATTTCAGAATAAAATAATCATCAAATACGTCTTTTGATACTAAGTTTAAAACAGATGAGTCAATATTGTTTTTATTGTAGTATATATATATGGTGTTGAATTTGTTTTTTAAATGAATTTGAGAATAGAAGGCAGTGTCGTTTGTTTTCTTCAAAGGTGTTATCTCATTTTCAATATAGCCTATTTTGAAAAGGGTCTTTTGTATAGTGTCTACTTCAGATTGGATGGACTTGAAATCACTATGAATTTTTAAATACCCCAAAGAATCTATCATACGAGTTTCTACTTCATTTTTGCCGTCAATTTTTAATGTTAAATTTTGACAAACACCTTCCATAGAAAAAAGGATACATATAATAAGGATAAAAAAAGAAGTTTTTTGCACGTTTAAGAATACGGTTTTGTAAATTAAATTCCAAAGGTTAAATCTCATCCCGATAACTATCGGGACCAAAAGTTTATGTTGTGTCCTACTGCATGCTGTTAACTGCATACTACCGACTTTATTTCATTGTAAATCTAACGGAAAATCTAGGGTAATAATATAGCTAATGTTATTATTTTTAAAAACTCTTAAAAATTAACCAATTAGGGTTTGAATTATTCATTTTAATTTCTACCTTTGCAGCCCTCTTAAAAAGAGGATAATAAAATTTATATATATTATATATGCCAACAATTTCGCAATTAGTAAGAAAAGGAAGAGCCAAAATAACCAAGAAGAGTAAATCGGCTGCTTTAGATTCTTGTCCGCAAAGACGTGGTGTGTGTACTCGTGTTTACACAACGACTCCTAAAAAACCTAACTCAGCAATGCGTAAGGTAGCAAGGGTTCGTTTAACAAACGGTAACGAGGTTAATGCATACATCGGTGGTGAAGGACACAATCTGCAAGAGCACTCGATAGTATTGGTTAGAGGTGGAAGGGTAAAAGATTTACCAGGAGTTAGATATCACATTGTACGTGGTGCTTTAGACACAGCAGGTGTTTCAGGTAGAACGCAACGTAGATCTAAGTATGGTGCTAAACGCCCTAAGAAGTAAAATTAAAGTTAGAAGTTGGAAGCTCGAAGTTGGAAGTTTAAATTCTAACGGCTAAAGACTAAAAACTAAAAAACTCAAAAAGAAGACATGAGAAAAAGAGCAGCAAAAAAGAGACCGCTTTTACCGGATCCACGTTTTAACGACCAGTTAGTAACTCGTTTCGTTAACATGATGATGTGGGATGGGAAAAAGTCTGTCGCTTTTAAAGTATTCTATGATGCCATTGACATTGTAGACTCAAAAAAAACTGACGAAGAAAAAACAGCATTAGAAATCTGGAAAGATGGTTTATCAAATGTGATGCCTCACGTAGAAGTACGTAGTCGACGTGTTGGTGGAGCAACATTCCAAATTCCAATGCAAATTCGTCCAGACCGTAAAGTTTCTACGGCAATGAAATGGCTAATAAGCTATTCTCGTAAAAGAAATGAAAAATCTATGGCGTTGCGTTTAGCTTCAGAAATTTTAGCAGCAGCTAAAGAAGAAGGAGCGGCTGTTAAGAAAAGAGTTGATACTCATAAAATGGCAGAAGCAAATAAAGCATTCTCTCACTTTAGATTTTAATAGGAAATGGCAAGAGATTTAAGATTAACTAGAAATATAGGTATTGCTGCACACATTGATGCAGGAAAAACCACGACTACAGAGCGTATTCTTTATTACACAGGAGTTTCTCATAAAATTGGAGAAGTACATGATGGTGCTGCTACAATGGATTGGATGGAGCAAGAGCAAGAAAGAGGTATTACAATTACTTCTGCTGCTACAACCTGTGAGTGGCAATTTCCAAAAGAAAACGCACAAGTTTTACCAGATACTAAAGATTATCATTTTAACATTATTGACACACCAGGTCACGTTGATTTTACGGTTGAAGTAAACCGTTCTTTACGTGTACTTGATGGTTTAGTATTCTTATTTAGTGCAGTTGATGGTGTTGAGCCACAATCTGAAACTAACTGGAGACTAGCAGATAATTATAAAGTGCCAAGAATTGGTTTCGTAAATAAAATGGATCGTCAAGGTTCTGATTTTATGATGGTTTGTAGCCAAGTTAAAGAAATGTTAGGTTCTAATGCAGTCCCTATCGTTTTGAATATTGGTGATGAAGAAAACTTCAAAGGTATTGTCGATTTAGTAAAAAATAGAGCTATTGTTTGGCATGAAGAAGGAATGGGAGCGACATTTGATGTTGTTGATATTCCTGAAGAGCTTAAAGAAGAAGCGAAAATTTTACGTGCTAAGCTAATTGAAGAAGTAGCGAGCTATGATGAAGACTTACTAGAGAAATTCATGGAAGATGAAGATTCTATTACAGAAGATGAAGTGCACGCTGCGCTTAGAGCTGCTGTAATGGATATGGCTATCATTCCAATGATTTGTGGTTCTGCATTTAAAAATAAAGGGGTACAATTCTTATTAGATGCTGTATGTCGTTATTTACCTTCTCCAATGGATAAAGAAGGTATTGTAGGTGTTAATCCAGATACAGAGAAAAAGGAGCTACGTAAACCAGATGTAAAGGAGCCTTTTGCTGCTTTAGCATTTAAAATTGCTACTGATCCTTTTGTTGGTCGTTTAGCATTTTTCCGCGCCTATTCTGGTCGTTTAGATGCAGGTTCTTATGTGTTGAATAACCGTTCAGGTAAAAAAGAGCGTATTTCTCGTATTTATCAAATGCATGCTAACAAGCAAAATGCAATTGATTATATAGAAGCTGGAGATATTGGAGCTGCTGTTGGATTTAAATCTATCAAAACAGGAGATACACTTTCAGACGAAAAACATCCTATTGTTTTAGAATCTATGGACTTCCCTGATCCAGTAATTGGTATTGCGGTGGAGCCTAAAACGAAAGCAGATGTAGATAAATTGGGAATGGGTTTAGCTAAATTAGCTGAAGAAGATCCTACGTTTACAGTGCGTTCAGATGAAGCTTCAGGACAGACTATTATTTCTGGAATGGGTGAGCTTCACTTAGATGTTATTGTGGATCGTTTACGTCGTGAGTTTAAAGTTGAAGTGAACCAAGGTCAACCACAAGTTGAATATAAAGAAGCTATTACACAAGCTGCAGATCATAGAGAAGTTTATAAAAAACAATCTGGTGGTCGTGGTAAATTTGCCGATATCGTATTTACGGTTGAGCCAGCAGATGAAGGTGTAGTAGGTCTTCAATTTGAATCTGTAATTAAAGGTGGTAACGTTCCTAAGGAATTTATCCCTTCAATTGAAAAAGGATTTAAAATGGCTATGGTTAATGGACCTTTAGCAGGATATGAAATCGATTCTATGAAAGTAACATTGAGAGATGGATCTTACCATGATGTGGATTCTGATCAGTTATCGTTCGAATTAGCTGCTAAGTTAGGATTTAAAAATTGTGCTAAAGCTGCAAAAGCAGTCATCATGGAACCTATAATGAAACTTGAGGTTATTACACCTGAAGAAAATATGGGTGATATCGTTGGAGATTTAAATCGTCGTCGTGGACAAATGAGTGATATGGGTGACAGAGCAGGTGCAAAAACTGTAAAAGCTACTGTGCCATTATCTGAAATGTTTGGATATGTAACCACATTAAGAACATTATCATCAGGTCGTGCAACATCAACAATGGAATTTTCACATTATGCTGAAACACCTTCAAGTATATCTGAAGAGGTTATTAAAGCAGCTAAAGGAGAACAATCTTAAAAGTTAAGAACATGAGTCAAAAAATCAGAATAAAATTAAAGTCTTACGATCATAACTTAGTAGATAAGTCTGCTGAAAAGATTGTAAAAACAGTAAAAAGTACGGGAGCCGTTGTAACTGGACCAATTCCATTACCAACTCACAAGAAAATTTTCACTGTATTACGTTCTCCACACGTAAACAAGAAATCAAGAGAACAATTTCAATTAAGCTCTTATAAGCGTTTACTTGATATCTACTCTTCGTCATCAAAAACAATTGATGCGTTAATGAAACTTGAATTACCAAGTGGTGTTGAAGTGGAGATTAAGGTGTAATGAAACTTTATTTTCAAGAGCTATTGCGAATTGAAAATAATTAGTTGAATACACCCCGAACTCGGTTCGGGATCTCATGAAAAGATACTGAAACAAGTTCAGTATAAAAAATGTCCTTAACGATGGTTAAGGAAAAACGGTAAAAATACATTCAGGGTTGAAGGTATTTCGACCCTGAAATTTTTTAAATAAGTAAATTAATAACAATGGATTGAAGGTTTAATCAGAATAGTTCTGAAATCATAAATCAACAATCGTAAATCAAAAATTAATATGTCTGGGTTAATTGGAAAAAAAATCGGTATGACCAGCATCTTTGATGACAACGGGAAGAACATTCCTTGTACAGTTATCGAAGTTGGACCATGTATCGTTACCCAAGTCAGAACTGAAGAAGTTGACGGTTATAAAGCTGTTCAATTAGGTTTCGATGACGCGACAGAAAAAAGTGCTACTAAAGCAGACTTAGGTCATGCTAAAAAAGCAGGAACTTCTGTAAAACGCAAAATCGTAGAATTTCAAGGTTTTGATGAGGAGTACAAATTAGGAGATGCAATCACTGTTGATCATTTCACCGAAGGTGAATTTGTTGATGTAGCAGGAACATCTAAAGGTAAAGGATTTCAAGGTGTTGTAAAACGTCATGGTTTCGGTGGTGTAGGTCAAGCTACTCACGGTCAGCATAACCGTTTAAGAGCGCCAGGTTCTATTGGAGCTGCATCTTACCCTGCAAGAGTTTTCAAAGGCATGAAAATGGCAGGAAGAATGGGTGGAGACACAGTTAAAGTTCAAAATTTAAGAGTTTTAAAAGTAGTTGCTGAAAAGAATCTACTTGTGGTTAAAGGATGTGTTCCTGGTCACAAAAACGCTTATGTAATTATTAGAAAATAATGAAAATAGCAGTTTTAGATGTAAACGGAAAAGACACAGGTAGAAAGGCAGACCTTTCTAAAGATGTGTTCGCTATTGCCCCTAATAATCATGCAGTATATTTGGATGTTAAACAATATTTAGCAAACCAACGTCAAGGAACTCACAAGTCGAAAGAACGCGCTGAGATATCTGGAAGTACACGTAAGATTAAAAAGCAAAAAGGAACTGGTACAGCAAGAGCAGGTAGTATTAAGTCTGGTATATTTAAAGGTGGTGGTCGTATGTTCGGTCCAAGACCTAGAAATTACAGTTTTAAACTTAATAAAAACTTAAAGCGTTTAGCACGTAAATCGGCCTTAAGTATCAAAGCAGGAGAGCAGTCAATTACAGTTTTAGAAGACTTTAATTTTGACTCTGTAAAGACTAAGAATTTTACAGCGGTTTTAAAGGCTTTAGAGCTTGAAAACAAAAAAACACTCTTTGTGTTGGGTGGCTCAAATAATAACGTATATTTGTCATCGCGCAATTTAAAAAGCTCAGAAGTTATAACATATTCAGAGATAAGCACTTACAAGATTTTAAATGCAAATCAAGTAGTGTTGTTAGAAGGAGCGTTAGCAGGAATTGAAACAAATTTAAGTAAATAGAAACAATGAATATCTTAATTAAACCTATAATCACAGAAAAAGCGACAGCAGATAGCGAGTTAAGAAACTGCTATACTTTCGCAGTGAATAAAAAGGCGAACAAGGTAGAAATCAAAAAAGCGGTGGAAGCTGCTTATGGTGTTTCTGTTGAAAAAGTTCGTACTATAAATGTCCGTCCAGATCGTAGTACTAAGTTTACAAAAACTGGTATTCAACATGGTAAAACAAATGCTGTTAAAAAGGCAATTGTACAACTGGCGGAAGGTGAAATGATTGATTTATACAGTAACATGTAATTAAAGACTAATGTCAGTAAGAAAATTAAAACCAATCACACCAGGACAGCGATTTAGAGTAGTAAACGGCTATGATGCCATTACTACTGATAAGCCGGAAAAGAGTTTACTCGTTCCGAACAAAAGGTCTGGTGGTAGAAACAGTGAAGGAAAAATGACCATGCGCTATATAGGTGGAGGTCATAAGAAAAAGTATCGTATTATCGATTTTAAAAGAGACAAGGCAGGAATTCCTGGTGAAGTTGCTTCAATTCAATACGATCCAAACAGAACCGCTTTTATCGCATTATTGAATTATCAAGATGGCGAAAAGAGATACATTATTGCTCAAAATGGACTTCAGGTTGGGCAAAATGTAGTATCTGGTAAAGAAGGTATAGCTCCAGAAATTGGAAATGCAATGCCATTAAGTGAAATTCCATTAGGAACTATTATTTCTTGTGTAGAGTTACGTCCAGGACAAGGAGCTGTTATGGCTCGTAGCGCTGGTGCTTTTGCTCAGTTAATGGCAAGAGATGGTAAGTTTGCTACTATCAAGTTACCTTCAGGTGAAACAAGATTAATTCTTGCTAACTGTATGGCTACTATAGGTGTTGTATCTAACTCAGATCATCAATTATTAGTTGGTGGTAAAGCAGGTAGAACCAGATGGTTAGGAAGAAGACCACGTACTAGACCAGTAGTGATGAATCCAGTTGATCACCCAATGGGTGGAGGTGAAGGTAAATCTTCAGGTGGACATCCTCGTTCTAGAAACGGTATACCAGCTAAAGGTTTCAGAACGCGTTCTAAGACTAAAGCAAGTAATAAATATATTGTAGAACGTAGAAAGAAATAAGACATGGCAAGATCATTAAAAAAAGGACCTTACGTTCATTATAAATTAGAAAAAAAAGTAGCTGTTAATGTTGAAGCTAACAAAAAGACAGTAATCAAAACGTGGTCTAGAGCCTCTATGATTACTCCAGATTTTGTTGGACAAACTATAGCTGTACACAATGGCCGTCAATTTGTTCCAGTATATGTTACTGAAAACATGGTAGGTCATAAATTAGGAGAATTTTCACCAACACGTTCATTCCGTGGACATGCAGGTGCTAAAAATAAAGGTAAAAAGTAGTAAGCTATGGGAAGTCGTAAAAAACAAATGGCAGACGCTATTAAGGAAGCTAAAAAGCATGTTGCTTTTGCTAAACTTAATAACTGTCCTACATCACCGAGAAAAATGCGTTTAGTAGCCGATTTAGTAAGAGGCGAAAAAGTAGAACATGCACTTAATATCTTAAAATTCAACCAAAAGGAAGCATCTGGTCGTTTAGAAACATTGTTATTGTCTGCAATTGCAAACTGGCAAGCTAAAAACGAAGAGGCTAATATTGAAGAGGCTGAATTGGTGGTAAAAGAGATTACAGTTGATAGCGGATCTATGTTAAAGAGATTACGTCCAGCGCCGCAAGGTCGTGCACACAGAATTAGAAAACGTTCAAACCATGTAACAATAGTGGTTGGAGCTAACAATAACACACAAGCTTAATAGAGTATGGGACAAAAGACAAATCCAATCGGAAATCGCTTAGGAATTATCAGAGGATGGGAATCTAACTGGTATGGAGGAAACGATTATGGTGATAAACTTGCCGAAGACGATAAGATTAGAAAATACGTTCACGCGCGTTTATCTAAAGCTAGTGTTAGTAGAGTAATCATCGAGAGAACTTTAAAACTTGTAACCGTTACTATCACAACGGCTCGTCCAGGTATCATTATTGGTAAAGGCGGTCAAGAGGTAGACAAGTTAAAAGAAGAACTTAAGAAAATTACTGGTAAAGAAGTTCAGATTAACATCTTTGAAATTAAAAGACCTGAACTTGATGCATTTTTAGTAGGATCAAGCATCGCTCGTCAAATTGAAAATAGAATTTCATACAGACGTGCAATTAAGATGGCGATTGCTGCTACAATGCGTATGAATGCTGAAGGCATTAAAATCCAAATTAGTGGACGTTTAAATGGTGCTGAAATGGCACGATCTGAACACTACAAAGAAGGACGTATTCCTTTATCAACTTTCAGAGCCGATATTGATTATGCTTTAGTTGAGGCGCACACTACTTATGGTAGATTGGGTGTTAAAGTATGGATCATGAAAGGTGAAGTATATGGTAAAAGAGAACTTTCTCCGCTTGTTGGATTGTCTAAGAAGCAAGGAAAAGGTGGACCAGGAAGAGGTGGAAATAAAGGACCTCGTCGTAGAAAGTAATTTTTTATAAAGTAAAGAAAAATGTTACAGCCTAAAAGAACAAAATTTCGTAAACAACAAAAAGGACGTATGAAGGGGAACTCAGGTAGAGGTCACCAACTTTCAAACGGTACTTTTGGAATAAAAGCATTAGATGCAACTTTCATAACATCACGTCAAATTGAAGCAGCTCGTATTGCCGCTACACGTTACATGAAGAGGGAAGGTCAACTTTGGATTAAAGTATTTCCAGACAAGCCTATCACAAAAAAGCCTCTTGAAGTACGTATGGGTAAAGGTAAAGGAGCCGTTGAATATTGGGTAGCTGTATGTAGACCAGGTCGTATTTTATTTGAAATAGGAGGCGTGCCATTAGACGTTGCAAAAGAAGCATTACGTTTAGCAGCACAAAAACTTCCTGTGAAAACTAAGTTTTTAATCGCTAGAGATTACGAAGCATAATTTATTTGATATTATGAAATGAGCTGTTAATAATTTTCATATTTACGAAAAGTATAAATGGCGAATTACATCTGACAAATTTTAAAAAAATAAACATCACAGATGAAACAATCAGAAATTAAAGAATTATCTGTAGCTGAGTTACAAGAGAAACTTGGTGAAACAAAAAAGAGTTATTCAGACCTAAAATTGGCTCATGCAATATCTCCTTTAGAAAATCCAATTCAGCTAAAAGGTATAAGACGTACCGTAGCTAGAATTGCGACTGAATTAACTAAAAGAGAATTACAATAATTCTGCTGAAAGATGGAAACAAGAAATTTAAGAAAAGAACGTATAGGAGTTGTTACTAGTAACAAAATGCAAAAATCAATAGTTGTTGCAGAAGTTAAAAAAGTAAAACACCCTATGTATGGTAAGTTCGTGTTGAAAACGAAAAAATACGTTGCACACGACGAGACAAACGATTGTAACATTGGTGATACAGTAAAGATCATGGAAACAAGACCTTTAAGTAAATCTAAATGTTGGAGATTAGTAGAAATCCTAGAAAGAGCTAAATAATTATGTTACAACAAGAATCAAGAATAAAAGTAGCAGACAATACTGGAGCAAAAGAAGTTTTAGTGATCCGTGTTTTAGGAGGAACTAAAAGAAGATACGCTTCTGTAGGAGACAAAATTGTTGTTTCTGTTAAAGATGCAACTCCTAATGGCAACATTAAGAAAAAAGCAGTTTCTACGGCAGTTGTTGTGCGTACTAAGAAAGAAGTAAGAAGACCAGACGGATCTTATATAAGATTTGATGATAACGCTTGTGTTTTATTAAACCCAACGGGTGAGATGAGGGGTACACGTGTTTTTGGTCCTGTTGCTAGAGAGCTTCGTGATAAACAATTCATGAAGATTGTATCATTAGCACCAGAGGTGCTTTAATACATTAAATGTAAGATGACAAAGCTTAAAATTAAAACTGGAGATACTGTAAAAGTAATTGCTGGAGATCATAAAGGATCTGAAGGGAAAGTACAAAAGGTAATTCTAGAAAAGAACAAGGCGATTGTTGAGGGTGTAAACATGGTGAAGAAACATACTAAACCAAGTGCACAGAATCCTCAAGGTGGAATCGTAGAGAAAGAAGCAGCTATTCATATTTCTAACTTATCATTGTTAACTTCAAAAGGAGAAACAACTAGAGTTGGTTATAGGGTAGAAGGCGACAAAAAAGTAAGATTTTCAACAAAATCTAATGAAGTAATTTAGTTATGGCATATTCACCTAGACTTAAAGAAGAGTATAAAAGCAGAGTAATTGCAGCTCTTACAGACGAATTTGGATATAAGAATGTAATGCAAGTTCCTAAACTTACTAAGATAGTAATATCTAAAGGTGTTGGAGCAGCCGTTGCAGACAAAAAGTTAATCGACTACGCAGTAGAAGAAGTAACTACTATATCTGGACAAAAAGCAATATCTACATTATCAAAAAAGGATGTTGCAGCATTTAAATTACGTAAAGGAATGCCAATTGGTGTTAAAGTAACTTTACGTGGTGAAAGAATGTATGAGTTTTTAGACCGTTTGGTAACTTCTGCACTTCCACGTGTTAGAGATTTTAACGGAATAAAAGCTACAGGATTTGATGGACGTGGTAACTACAATTTAGGAGTTACTGAACAAATTATCTTCCCAGAAATTAACATTGATAAAGTGAACAAGATTTCCGGTATGGATATCACATTTGTAACAACTGCAGATACTGATAAAGAAGCAAAATCATTATTAACCGAATTAGGATTACCTTTTCAAAAGAACTAAGATATGGCTAAAGAATCAATGAAAGCCCGTGAGGTAAAAAGAGCTAAAACAGTAGCTAAGTATGCTGAAAAACGTAAAGCTTTAAAAGAGGCTGGAGATTATGAAGCATTACAAAAGTTACCTAAAAATGCTTCTCCAGTTCGTATGCATAATAGATGTAAAATTACGGGAAGACCAAAAGGATACATGAGAACTTTTGGAGTTTCACGTGTAACTTTTAGAGAAATGGCCAATCAAGGTCTTATCCCTGGAGTTAGAAAAGCTAGTTGGTAATATTATTTAAATAATCGGGTTTAAGGTTCGGAATAGTTCGAAAACCAAAACCACAAAATCAATTCATTATGTACTCAGATCCAATTGCGGATTTTTTGACAAGAATTAGAAATGCAGTGCGTGCCAACCACAGAGTGGTAGAAATCCCTGCTTCTAATCTTAAAAAAGACATTACTAAAATTTTATTCGAACAAGGATATATTTTAAGTTACAAGTTTGATGATTCTTCTGTACAAGGTACTATTAAAATAGCCCTTAAGTATAACAAAGAAACTAAAGAATCAGTAATTAAAAAACTTCAAAGAATTAGTACACCAGGTTTACGTTTGTATTCTGGGTCTAATGATTTACCACGTATCTTAAACGGTTTAGGTATTGCCATTGTTTCAACTTCTCATGGAGTTATGACAGGTAAACAAGCCAAAAGAGATAATGTAGGTGGAGAAGTTTTGTGTTACGTTTACTAATTTAAAGCCAGAAAGAAATGTCAAGAATAGGAAATAATCCAGTAGCCATTCCAGAAGGTGTAACAGTAGATGTTAAAGATAGCGTTGTAACTGTAAAAGGAAAATTAGGAGAATTAACACAAAGTTACGACTCAGTTGAAATAAAAATAGAAGAAGGAAATGTTTTAGTAACACGTTCTTCTGATACTAAAGATCAAAAAGCAAAACATGGTTTATATAGATCATTAATGCATAATATGATTGAAGGTGTATCTAAAGGATGGACTAAAGAGTTAGAGCTGGTAGGTGTTGGTTATAGAGCATCAAACCAAGGACAAAAATTAGATTTAGCCTTAGGATTTTCTCATAACATTGTTTTGAATATTGCTCCAGAAGTGAGAGTGGAGACTATATCAGAAAAAGGAAAGAATCCAATTGTTAAACTAACATCATTCGATAAACAACTTGTTGGTCAAGTAGCTGCGAAGATCCGTGGATTTAGAAAACCTGAACCTTACAAAGGAAAAGGAATCAAGTTTGTTGGTGAAGAAATAAGAAGAAAAGCAGGTAAATCAGCGTAGTAGAATTTGCGATTGTAGATTTTAGAGTTACGAATTATAAAGTAAATCAAAAATCAAAAATCGTTAATCCAAAATCGTAAATCAAAATGGCATTAACAAAGAACGAAAGAAGACTAAGAATAAAAAACAGAATCCGTAAGGTCGTTTCTGGTACAGAAACAAGACCTAGATTAGCTGTTTATAGAAGTAATAAAGAAATTTATGCTCAAATAGTTGATGATGTAACTGGTAATACTATCAGTGCAGCATCTTCAAGAGATAAAGATATTAGTTCTGCGAAAGCAACTAAATCAGAGGTAGCTAAATTAGTAGGTAAATCACTTGCTGAAAAAGCTTTAAAAGCAGGTGTAGAAACTATAGCTTTTGATAGAGGTGGATATTTATACCACGGTAGAGTAAAATCATTAGCTGAAGGCGCTAGAGAAGCCGGACTTAAATTCTAAGAAATTATGTTTAAAAAATATAAAAGTGCAGAATTAGTAAAACCAGGTGGATTAGATCTAAAAGATCGTTTAGTTGGTGTTCAAAGAGTTACAAAAGTAACTAAAGGTGGTAGAGCATTTGGTTTTTCAGCAATTGTAGTGGTTGGTGATGAAGCTGGTGTTGTAGGACAAGGTTTAGGGAAATCTAAAGACGTTGCGAGTGCAATTGCAAAAGCGGTTGAAGATGCTAAGAAAAACCTAGTTAGAATTCCTATTATTAAAGGAACGTTACCACATGAGCAAAAAGGTAAATACGGTGGAGCTAGAGTAAATATTATTCCTGCTGCCCCTGGTACAGGTGTAATTGCTGGTGGTGCTGTTAGAACAGTACTTGAGGCAGTTGGTGTACACGATGTATTATCAAAATCTCAAGGATCTTCAAATCCTCATAATGTAGTAAAAGCAACTTTTGATGCTTTATTACAATTAAGAGATGCTAACGCAATTGCTAAAGATAGAGGTATAACACTTGAACAAGTTTTTAACGCTTAATACAGACAGAGATGGCAAAGATTAAAGTAACAAAAGTTAAAAGCGCAATCAATCGTCCGCAAAGACAAAAAAGAATTCTGGAAGCTCTAGGTCTTAGAAAGATTGGTCAAGTAAAAGAGCATGAAGCTACACCAAATATTCTTGGTATGGTTGCTAAAGTTTCACATTTAGTTTCTGTAGAAGAAGCTTAAAAATATAAACTGAAAATGGATTTAAGTAATTTAAAACCTGCAGAAGGTTCAGTAAAAAACCAAGGTAAAAGAATAGGTAGAGGACAAGGGTCTGGTAAAGGTGGTACGGCAACTCGTGGTCACAAAGGAGCTAAATCTCGTTCTGGTTATTCTAAGAAACTAGGATTTGAAGGTGGGCAAATGCCACTTCAAAGACGTGTTCCTAAATTTGGTTTTACTAACATTAACCGTGTTGAATATCAAGGTATCAATTTAGATACATTACAACAATTGGTGGATGATAAGAAAATAAAAGGGACAGTAGATTTTGAAATTTTATTCTCTAACGGTTTAGCTGGAAAAAATGATCTAGTTAAAATTTTAGGTAGAGGTGAGTTAAAATCAAAATTAAAAGTATCTGCTCATAAGTTTACTGCTTCAGCAAAAGCTGCTATTGAAGGTGCTGGAGGAGAAGCTGTAACTATATAAGACATTTTATAAGTATGAAATTTATAGAATCAATAAAGAATGTTTGGAAAATAGAAGAACTAAGAAACAGAATCATAGTTACACTTGGTCTATTATTAGTTTATCGTTTTGGTGCTCAAGTAGTATTACCAGGTATTGATGCATCTCAATTAGGAGGGTTAGCAGAAAAAACAGACAGTGGTTTGTTAGGTCTACTTAACGCTTTTACTGGAGGAGCATTTGCTAATGCTTCGGTTTTCGCACTAGGTATCATGCCTTACATTTCTGCTTCTATTGTTGTACAGCTAATGGGTATTGCTATCCCTTACTTGCAAAAGTTGCAAAAAGAGGGAGCAAGTGGGCAGAAGAAAATCAATCAAATTACACGTTGGTTAACTATTGCAATTACTTTATTACAAGCACCTGGTTATTTGGCAAGCTTACCAGCTTTAGGAATTCCTTCATCGGCATTCTTATTAGGAACTGGGCCATTGTTTTATTTCTCTTCTGTCACTATTTTAGTAACTGGAACTATTTTCGCCATGTGGTTGGGAGAAAAAATCACAGACAAAGGTATTGGTAATGGTATTTCATTATTAATTATGGTAGGTATTATTGCTACTTTACCACAAGCATTCTTACAGAATTCGGCTACTAGATTAGAAGGTGGTGGAAATGGAGGTTTGATGATGGTATTAATAGAAATGGTTATTTGGTTTGTTATCATCCTAGCATCTATTATGTTAGTAATGGGCGTTAGAAAGATAGCGGTACAATATGCCAGAAGAACGGCCTCTGGTGGTTACGAAAAAAGTGCCATGGCAGGTTCTAGACAGTATATTCCTTTAAAACTAAACGCATCTGGAGTTATGCCAATTATATTTGCTCAAGCTATTATGTTTGTGCCTAGTTTAATTGGAGGCTCGTCTTTCTTAAAAGAAACAGCTGCTGGAGCATGGATGCAAACAAATTATTCTGATATTTTTGGATTATGGTATAATATAACGTTTGCGCTTTTAATTATTGTATTCACATACTTTTATACGGCAATCACAGTACCAACTAATAAAATGGCAGATGATTTAAAACGTAGTGGTGGTTTTATTCCTGGAATTCGTCCAGGTTCTGAAACATCTGAATATTTAGATAAAATAATGTCTCAAATAACCTTACCAGGTTCGATATTTTTAGCACTTATTGCTGTGTTCCCAGCGTTTATTGTTAAGCTTATTGGCGTACAACAAGGATGGGCTTTATTTTTCGGAGGAACCTCATTATTAATTATGGTGGGAGTTGCAATTGACACTATGCAGCAAATAAATTCTTATTTGTTGAATAGACACTATGATGGTTTGATGAAGACAGGTAAAAATAGAAAAGCAGTAGCTTAATTATTACACTATGGCAAAACAAGCAGCAATAGAGCAAGACGGAACAATTATAGAGGCATTATCAAATGCTATGTTTCGTGTTGAATTAGAAAATGGTCACATTGTGACTGCACATATTTCTGGTAAAATGCGTATGCATTACATTAAATTATTACCAGGGGATAAAGTGAAATTAGAAATGAGTCCTTATGATTTAACTAAGGCTCGAATAACTTATAGATACTAATACGATGAAAGTAAGAGCATCAGTTAAAAAAAGAAGTGCAGATTGTAAAATCGTGCGTAGAAAAGGTAGACTTTACGTGATAAACAAAAAGAATCCTAGATTTAAACAAAGACAAGGGTAAATTATGGCAAGAATTGCAGGTGTAGACATACCAAAAAACAAAAGAGGAGTGATCTCTTTAACTTATATCTATGGAATAGGTAGAAGTAGATCAAAAGAAATTTTAGCAGAAGCTAAGGTAGACGAAAGTATTAAAGTTCAAGATTGGACCGATGACCAAATTAGTGGTATTCGTGAAGCTGTTGGTACTTTTACTATTGAAGGTGAATTACGTTCTGAAACTCAATTAAACATTAAGCGATTAATGGATATAGGGTGTTACAGAGGTATTCGTCATAGATCAAGTCTTCCATTGAGAGGGCAACGTACTAAAAACAACTCTAGAACCAGAAAAGGTAGAAGAAAGACGGTTGCTAACAAGAAAAAAGCAACTAAGTAATAATTAGAAATATTTAGTCTTTAGTATTTAGACGTTGGAAGGAATCTGTTTGAAATTACGGTTTAGGATTCTAGCGACTATCACTGAAACTAAGCACTAGAAAATATGGCAAAGACAAGCACAAAAAAACGTAAAGTTATAGTAGATGCCGTTGGAGAAGCTCATGTTACAGCTTCATTCAATAACATCATTATTTCACTTACCAACAAAAAAGGAGATGTGATTTCATGGTCTTCAGCTGGTAAAATGGGATTTAGAGGTTCAAAGAAAAACACACCTTATGCTGCTCAATTGGCTGCTGAAGATGCTGCAGGAGTAGCACAAGAAGCTGGATTAAAAAAAGTAAAGGTTTATGTTAAAGGACCAGGAAATGGTAGAGAATCTGCTATTCGTTCTATCCACAATGCAGGCATTGAGGTAACAGAAATTATTGATGTTACACCATTACCACATAATGGTTGTAGACCTCCTAAGCGTAGAAGAGTATAATAATTTTAGATGTACGAATTACGATTTTTAAATTTTGAAATCATAAATCGGCAATCATAAATCGTAAATTAATTAATTAACAAGTATCAACGAGAGATCAATGATTTTCGAAGGATAAGATTAAGACCTTAATTCATAATCACTCTCAAAAACACAATTTAAAATGGCAAGATATACTGGTCCTAAAACTAAAATAGCTCGTAAATTTGGCGAAGCTATCTTCGGAGACGATAAGTCGTTCGAAAAAAGAAATTACCCTCCAGGTCAACATGGAAACGCAAGACGTCGTGGGAAAAAATCTGAATATGCAATCCAATTAATGGAGAAGCAAAAAGCTAAATATACTTACGGTATTTTAGAAAGACAATTTAGAGGTTTGTTTAAAAAAGCAAGAGCTGCACAAGGAATTACTGGTGAAGTTCTATTACAACTTTGTGAGTCTAGATTAGACAACGTGGTATTCAGAATGGGAGTAGCTCCTACTAGAAGTGGTGCGAGACAATTAGTATCGCACAGACACATTACTGTAAACGGTGAATTAGTAAATATTCCTTCTTACTCTTTAAAGGCTGGTGATGTTGTTGCGGTAAGAGAAAAATCAAAATCACTTGAGGCTATTGAAAGATCACTTTCAAATTCAAGTAGTGTTTATGAATGGATAACTTGGAATGATGATACCAAACAAGGAACTTATGTTTCTATTCCAGCAAGAATCCAAATTCCAGAAAACATAAACGAACAATTCATCGTCGAATTATATTCTAAATAATAAATTAATCATATTGGTATTTGGCCAAAGGGTTTATAAGTATTTCTTCAAACTTTTAGACCGCGCAACTAAATAACAATTAAAACGAAGAAAAATATGGCAGTATTTAATTTCCAAAAACCAGACAAAGTAATCATGATTGATTCTACTGATTTCGAAGGTAAATTCGAATTCAGACCACTAGAACCTGGTTACGGACTAACAGTAGGTAATGCATTAAGAAGAGTTTTATTGTCTTCTTTAGAAGGATTTGCTATCACATCGGTTAGAATTGAAGGTGTAGATCATGAATTTTCAGCAATCGCTGGAGTAGTGGAAGATGTAACAGAAATCATCTTAAACTTAAAGCAAGTTCGTTTTAAAAGACAAATTGAAGATATTGATAATGAATCAATCTCTATTTCAATTTCTGGTCAAGATAGAATCACAGCTGGAGATTTCCAAAAATTTATCTCAGGATTTCAAGTATTAAATACAGAGTTAGTAATCTGTAACTTAGACCCTAAAGTGAATATTAATATGGAAATCACCATTGAAAAAGGTAGAGGATATGTACCTGCAGAGGAAAACAAAAAGGCTTCTGCACCAATAGGAACTATCTTTACGGACTCCATTTATACACCAATAAAAAACGTTAAGTATAGTATTGAAAACTATCGTGTTGAACAAAAAACTGATTATGAAAAATTAGTTTTTGAAATCATCACGGATGGATCAATTACGCCACAAGACGCTTTAACTGAAGGTGCTAAAACATTAATACACCACTTCATGTTATTCTCTGATGAGCGTATCACGTTAGAAGCTGATGAAATAGCACAAACTGAAACTTATGATGAAGAATCACTTCACATGAGACAGTTGCTTAAAACTAAGCTTATCGATATGGATTTATCTGTTCGAGCGCTTAATTGTCTAAAAGCTGCGGAAGTTGATACTTTAGGAGACTTAGTATCATTCAATAAAAATGATTTAATGAAATTCAGAAACTTCGGTAAGAAGTCTTTAACAGAGCTTGAAGAGCTTGTAAATGTTAAAGGATTAAATTTTGGAATGGATTTAAGTAAATATAAATTAGATAAAGACTAACGATTTAAGATGTTAGATTTACGAATTACGATTTTCAAATCATAATTCAAAAAATCGTAATTCAAAAATCGTCAATCGTAAATTAATAATAACCATCATATTTTGCTCTCTCTTCGTTTAAATGAAAAAGGGATATGGTAGCAAGATGATAATTAAAAAGTCATGAGACACGGAAAAAAAGTAAACCACTTAGGTAGACAAACAGCGCACAGAAAAGCAATGTTGGCAAATATGGCTTGTTCTTTAATAGAGCATAAGCGTATTAACACAACTGTAGCAAAAGCAAAAGCTTTAAAACAGTTTGTAGAGCCAATGATTACCAAATCTAAAGAAGATACAACGCACAACAGACGTATTGTTATGGCGAAGCTAAGACAAAAAGATGCTGTTGCTGAATTGTTTAGAGATGTTGCCGCTAAAATAGCTGATAGACCAGGAGGTTATACTAGAATTATAAAACTAGGTAATCGTTTAGGTGATAACGCTGATATGGCTATGATAGAGCTTGTTGATTACAACGAAATCTACAACGCAGATAAAGCTAAGAAGAAAACAACTAGAAGAAGCAGAAGAGGTGGTTCTAAAACAGAAACTGCTCCAGTTGAAGCTGCTCCAGTTGAAACTAAGGCATCTAACGAAGAAGAATAATGTTAATAAGCATTTAATATAAAAAGGATAAACTATTTTAGTTTATCCTTTTTTTTATGCAATTTTGCGAAACCTTGTTTCCGTACAGGCGGGAATCTCATAAAAATTATAATGAAATATCAAAAAAGACAAAAAGCTATCGTTCTTCTAGCAGATGGTACTATTTTTTACGGTAAAGCAGTTGGTAATAAACAAGGCACTTCGTTTGGAGAAGTATGCTTTAATACTGGGATGACAGGTTACCAAGAAATTTTTACTGATCCTTCTTATTATGGGCAACTCATGGTAGCTACTAATGCTCATATTGGTAATTACGGAACTAATAAAGATGAAGTTGAATCTGATTCTATTAAAATTGCAGGCCTCATAGTGAAAAATTTTAGTTATGAATACTCTAGAGATGCGGCAGACGGATCGTTAGAAGATTTTCTAGATAAAAATGACTTATTAGCTATTTCAGATGTTGACACTAGAGCTTTAGTAAGTTATATTAGAGATCATGGAGCTATGAATGCTGTTATTTCAACTGAAGTTGATAATGTTGAAAGTCTAAAAAAACAATTAGCTCAAGTTCCTAATATGGAAGGATTAGAGTTGGCCTCAAAAGTATCCACTAAAGAACCCTATTTTTTTGGCGATGAAAAGGCTACTTACAAAGTTGCAGCTTTGGATATCGGAATTAAAAAGAATATTTTGCGCCATATTGCAAGTAGAGATGCTTACATTAAAGTGTTTCCGTATAACGCCAAATTTGAAGATTTAGAAGCGTTTAAACCAGATGGGTACTTTTTATCAAACGGACCAGGTGACCCAGAACCTTTGGTGGAAGCTCAAGAAGTTGCGAAAGAAATTATTAAAAGAGATTTACCTTTATTTGGTATTTGTTTAGGGCATCAAGTAATTGCTCGAGCTAATGGTGTTTCAACCTATAAAATGCATAACGGTCATAGAGGTATAAACCATCCTGTAAAAAACTTAATTACTGGTAAAGGTGAAATTACATCTCAAAACCATGGTTTTGCTGTAGATAAAGATGAAGCAGAAGCAAATTCAGATTTAGAAATCACACATGTACATTTAAATGATCATACAGTAGCTGGTTTAGCTATGAAAAACAAGAATGTATTTTCTGTACAATATCATCCAGAGGCTAGTCCTGGGCCACATGATTCCTCTTATCTTTTTGATCAATTCATTGAAAATCTAAAGAAATAAACTTTAAATAAACCTCAATCATAGTTTGCTATTTTTGAGGTTTATTATAATTAAACTCCTTGATGGATAACATCGAGGTTTCATTTGAAATTGTCATTCTCGCGAAGGCGGGAATCTACTAAAACGTTATAGATGTTTTTTTGTGTATTTCTTCAAAAACATCTAAAAATAAACAAGATTTAGCCGTAAATTTGAAGTGAACTTATTTGAACTTTTTATGTTTAGGCGAGAATTAGTCATTTTGTGACCATTTGAAGGCTTTTTTTAGTTGCATAGCATCGCTAAGGAATAAAAAAAAGATAAAAAATGGGTGCAAAAGGGCAATTTTTTAGCAAATTGAGAAAGCTTAAATAAGTTCATTACTAAACGATTAAAAACAAACCAATTATGAGTATAATAATAAATATCCACGCAAGACAAATTCTAGATTCAAGAGGTAACCCAACGGTTGAAGTAGATGTAGTAACTGAAAACAATATATTAGGTAGAGCTGCTGTACCATCGGGAGCATCAACAGGTGAGCATGAAGCGGTTGAATTACGTGATGGTGGTAATACTTATATGGGTAAGGGTGTTTTAAAAGCGGTTGATAATGTAAACTCTATCATTGTAGAAGAGTTGATAGGTGTTTCAGTTTTTGAGCAAAACCTTATTGATAAAATAATGATTGATTTAGATGGTACACCAAACAAATCTAAATTAGGTGCAAATGCTATTTTAGGTGTTTCTTTAGCGGTAGCAAAAGCTGCAGCAAATGAATTAAATATGCCATTGTATCGTTATGTAGGAGGTGTTTCTGCAAACACATTGCCTTTACCAATGATGAATATCATCAACGGTGGTTCTCATAGTGATGCACCAATTGCATTTCAAGAGTTTATGATTATGCCAGTTAAAGCTAAAAACTTTACGCATGCTATGCAAATGGGAACTGAGATTTTTCATAACCTTAAAAAAGTATTGCACGATAGAAACTTAAGTACTGCTGTAGGAGATGAAGGTGGTTTTGCTCCAAACTTAGCGGGCGGAACTGAAGATGCTTTGGAAACCATTGCGAAAGCTGTTACAAATGCCGGATACAAATTTGGTGATGAAGTTAAGATAGCATTGGATTGTGCTTCTGCTGAATTCTATGAAAATGGAAAATACGATTACAAAAAGTTTGAAGGCGATACAGGTATTGTAAGAACAAGTAAGGAACAAGCTGATTACTTAGCAGAATTAGTGGCTAAGTATCCAATTATTTCTATTGAAGATGGAATGGATGAAAACGATTGGGAAGGATGGAAATATTTAACTGAATTAGTTGGTGATAAAGTGCAATTAGTAGGTGATGATTTATTTGTAACAAACGTAGAGCGTTTATCTAGAGGTATTGAAGAAGGTATAGCCAATTCAATCCTTATTAAAGTAAACCAAATTGGTACATTAACTGAAACTATTGCTGCTGTAAATATGGCGCATAATGCAGGTTACACATCTGTAATGTCCCACCGTTCAGGTGAAACAGAAGATAATACAATTGCAGATTTAGCAGTGGCTTTAAATACAGGGCAAATTAAAACAGGTTCTGCTTCTCGTAGCGACCGTATGGCAAAATACAATCAATTACTTCGTATTGAGGAAGAATTAGGTGAAGTTGCCTATTTTCCACAAGAAAAAGCTTTCAAAATAAAATAAGAAACATTTTAGTTTTTATACAAAAAGCGATTATTTTTTAATAATCGCTTTTTTATTTAGTATCAATTTATATAAGTCCTAATTCTACGAAATCGTTATAGATAATCCTAAAAAATAAAGAGATATTTCGTAAATTAGCATTCAGTATAACTTAAATAAATTATATAGAAAATCATGTCAGATACAGCTATTCTAGAAATAAACGGTGAAAAACACAAATTTCCATTAATCACTGGAACGGAAAACGAAGTAGCTATGGATATTAAAACGCTTAGAAGCGTTACAAAAGGGGTAACAACCCTCGATCCAGGTTATAAAAACACAGGTTCGTGTGAAAGTGCTATTACATTTTTAGATGGCGAAAAAGGTATTTTGAGATATAGAGGATATTCTATTGAAGAATTAGCTGAAAAAGCTGATTTCTTAGAAGTTGCTTACTTGTTAATTTTTGGAGAGTTACCTAATTCTGAGCAATTAGAAAAATTTCATTCAGATATAAAGGAACAATCCATTGTTGATGATGATGTAAAGAAGATTTTAGATGCATTTCCAAAGACAGCACACCCTATGGGCGTTTTGTCTTCACTAACAAGTGCTTTAACGGCTTTTAATCCGTCTAGCGTTAATGTTGATTCAAAAGAGGATATGTATAATTCTGTAGTGCGTATTCTTGGTAAATTTCCGGTATTAGTAGCATGGACAATGCGTAAAAAACAAGGATTACCACTAGATTATGGAGATAAAAAATTAGGTTATGTAGAGAATGTTTTAAAAATGATGTTTAAAAAACCTAATGAAGATTATATTCAAAATCCAATTTTAATTAACGCTTTAGATAAGTTGTTAATTTTACATGCTGACCATGAACAAAATTGTTCTACATCAACAGTTAGAATTGTAGGGTCGTCTCATGCAGGTTTATTTGCTTCGCTTTCTGCTGGTATTTCGGCACTTTGGGGGCCACTTCATGGTGGTGCAAACCAAGCTGTATTAGAAATGCTTGAAGCTATTAAAGAAGATGGGGGAGATACTAAAAAATATATGGCTAAGGCTAAAGATAAAAACGATCCATTCCGTTTAATGGGGTTTGGGCATCGTGTTTATAAAAACTTTGATCCTCGAGCAAAAATAATCAAAGTGGCCGCAGATGAAGTGCTAGGCGATTTGGGTGTTGATGATCCAATTTTAGAAATTGCAAAAGGTTTAGAAAAAGAGGCTTTGGAAGATAAATATTTTGTAGATCGTAAATTATATCCAAATGTAGATTTTTATTCTGGAATCATTTACAGAGGGATGGGAATTCCAACAGATATGTTTACTGTGATGTTCGCTTTAGGGCGTTTACCTGGTTGGATAGCCCAATGGAGTGAAATGCGTTTAAATAAAGAACCAATAGGTAGACCAAGACAGTTGTATATTGGTGAAACTGAAAGAGCTTTTAAAGATATTAAGAAAAGATAAATAAGAAATAATATTATATAATTGTTAAGCTTCATGAAAATTTCATGAGGCTTTTTCTTTTTTTGAGCATTATTTTAAGAATAATGCAAAATGTATTTAATTATTCTTAGTTTTGGTGTTTAAAACCGGAAAGACCTATTTAGTGTCTGGACGGAAACACAGCAAAATTAAATTTGTTTCTTTTTGCGCCCTTTCAGTTTATTTTTAATCGCTTGATACTAAGGCATCAACTCATAAAAACTAAACAAAAATGACATCAAAAATAATTCAAATTATAAAAATCGTCTGTTTCCGTCCAGACACTATTTAATCAGAAAGTATGATAAAATTGAATATTCAAAATGAAACTTCTAAACTACGTGCTGTTGTTTTAGGTACTGCCGAAAGTAATGGACCTATTCCTAAAGTTGAAGATTGTTATGACCCTAAAAGTATTGAACATATTTTGGCAGGGACTTATCCTACTGAGGCAGATATGATTGAAGAAATGTATGCCGTTGCTAAGGTTTTTGATAAATATGATATTCAAGTTTACAGACCTGAAGTTATAAAGGATTGTAATCAAATATTTGCAAGAGATATAGCCTTTGTGATTGATGATGTTTTAATTGAGGCTAATATTCTACCTCATAGAGAAGAAGAGGTACAAGCTATCGATTATATCTGGAATCAAGTAGCAGAAGATAAACGCGTGATATTACCGGAAGCATGCCATGTAGAAGGCGGAGATGTTATGCCATGGAATGATTATATTTTTATAGGCACCTATTCTGGTGAAGATTATCCAGAACTAATTACAGCACGAACTAATGCTGATGCCGTTATCGCCATTCAAGAACTTTTTCCAAATAAAATTGTAAAATCTTTTGAACTCAGAAAGTCTAATACAAATCCAAAAGAGAATGCATTACATTTAGATTGTTGTTTTAACCCCATAGGAAAAGGAAAAGCAATCATTCATAAAAATGGATTTTTAATTGAAAATGAATATGAATGGTTAGTTAATTTCTTTGGAAAAGAAAACGTTTTTGAAATCAACAAAGATGAAATGTACCAAATGTGTAGTAACATATTTTCAATATCTGAAGATGTTATTATTTCAGAACAAAACTTTACTAGACTTAATAAATGGTTAAGAGGTCAAGGTTTTACGGTTGAAGAAGTGCCTTATGCTGAAATAGGTAAACAAGAAGGGTTATTAAGATGTACAACAATGCCATTAATTAGAGATTAATTTTTGACTAAATGATTTTGATTTAACAACTTCGGTTGTTTCAAATTCATCAATATCAATTCTAAATAAGTTTGAAGAAGGTGTTCTAGAATATTCGTTTTCTGTATAACCACCAATTATATATAGTTTGTTTTTATAGAAATGCATTCTTGAAGCTTCTAACTTCAAGTTGATATCATATTCATTCAGTGTTTTTGTAATAATATTATACGTTAATATCTTAGAGTTTCCTAGAATATATATAATATTATCTGAGTAAGCTAAAGCAGGGTTCTTAATACCGCTAAATAATTCACCTTCATTGTCCCAATCTCCAGTGGTTATATTATAGGTTTCAATTTCGGTTAGAGGGCTGCCATTAAAGCCTCCAAATAAGTAAATCATGTTTTCTATTATAACACCTTTTACTTCCTTGGTTGCAGTCATGTTTTTTAACTCATACCAATAGCCAGACTCGACGTTGTAAATATGAGATTTATCTGTGTAAATCTTTTCGCCATTTTTGTTCATTTTTATGGAGCCTCCCATAACTATAAGGTTGTTATTGTAGCTAAATGACGCAAAATTTACACCTTGATGTGGGTTTGTTTGATCTATAATTATTCTGTCATTCTTAATATTGTAAACTTCAATAGTATCATCTAAATACTCCTTTTTTTTGTTTATTGATAACCTTTTTCCACCTATGACATACAATTTATTATTAATAAGGTTTGTATTATGATAGGCGCGTTCTCTAAATTTTAAATCAGATTTAATCCAATCATCATTGGTAATATTGTAAACAAGGAGATCATCTTTGTAATTCTCCCATGTGGGGTTTAAAACAAGTCTTTTTAGTAAATCACTAAAATTAGATTTTGGCAAATTTTGAACTTCCAATAAGGCTTTTTTACCTGTGTCTTCTAAATATGAGCCATCTCCACCAATAAGATATATCTTATCGTCAATTAACTTGGAATCAAAAGAATGAACTCCTCTTCTTAAAGAAGATAATTTTCTAAAACGTATTTCTTTTTTTAATTTTCGATTGGTAAGAAGAGTAATTTCTTTGAGTTGTTCAGTTTTTTTATAAAGATTTATAGTGAAGTCATTTTTTTTAAGTTCTGATAACACTAGGTTTTGAGGGTAATAGCCAATTATTGAAACAGTTAAAGTATCTAAGCTGTAAAAATCAGAGTCAATTTTTAAATTATAAAATCCTTTTCTATTTGTTGTTGTTCCTTTTTTAAGGTTTTTAAAGTAAACAGATACATTTTCTAATGGCGTTTTAGTTTCTGCATCTATAATTTTGCCTTTTATGGTTTGTCCAAATAAACAATATGTTGAAAAAAAGAAGATTACAAAATATTTCATTCTTGAAAAAGAAGCTTAATTATTTAATTTAAAGTTAATACAATTCAACTTAAAAAAAAGTAGTTTTGTATTATAAAAATATATAATGCAACAAACAACAAATACAATTTTAATGGTACGTCCTGTAAATTTCAGGATGAACGAACAGACTGCTGTTAATAATTATTATCAAGAATCTATTGATGGTGTTTTACCAGAAACGATTAATGCTAAAGCTCAAAAAGAGTTTGATGGTTTTGTTGAAAAACTCAGGAGTATTGGAGTAAATGTTATCGTTGTAAATGATAGAATTGAAACAGATACACCTGATTCAATTTTTCCAAATAACTGGGTGTCTTTTCATGAAAATGGAGATGTTGGCCTCTATCCCATGTTTGCAAAAAATAGACGTCTAGAACGTCGGGAAGACATTCTTGAAACTTTAGAAGCGAAAGGTTTTATTATCAATAATATTGTTGATTATACTAGTGCTGAGGAAGAGCACCTGTTTTTGGAAGGAACAGGAAGTGTTTTATTAGATCGTGTAAATAGAAAAGCTTATTGTGCTTTATCGCCGCGTGCCGATGAAGATTTGTGTATTGAATTCTGTGAAGATTTTGAATATACTCCAATAATATTTACCTCAAATCAGACGGTAAACGGTGAACGGAAGGCTATATATCATACTAATGTTATGATGTGTATAGGAGAAACATTTGCCGTGATTTGTTTGAGTAGTATTGATGATAAAAAAGAGCGTAAAAACGTTATCGAGCACCTTAAAGAAGATGGTAAAGAAATTATTGATATTACAGAGGAGCAAGTCAATAATTTTGCAGGTAATATGCTTCAAGTTAAAGCCACAAATGATGAGCGTTACTTAATTATGAGTCAAGCGGCTTATGATTCACTTACTGATTCTCAAGTAAAAACAATTAAAAAGCATACCAAAGTGTTATCAAGCCCTTTAGAAACTATTGAAACTTGTGGTGGTGGTAGTGCAAGATGTATGATGGCTGAGGTGTTTTTGCCTAAAAGTTAATTTGGCTGATAGTTGCGTTAGGGATTGAACGGTTTGTTTGAGCTCGCCGACGTAGGAGGAAGCGAGTAGTGAAAGCCCGACCTTTAGGTAACGCCCATCAACTGAATAAAAATTTTAAAGTTCTAAGAAGATGGTCTGGATTTAGGTAATTGCACATAAAACGTGCTTCCAACACCTTGAGTGCTTTCTACCCAAATTTTACCATTGTTTAATTCTACCAGTTCTTTACATATAGAAAGTCCTAGACCTGTACCTTTCTCGTTATCGGTACCCATAGTAGTGAAAGAGTTGTCTTTAAATAATTTATCAAGGTTTTCTTTTGAAATACCTATCCCTGTGTCTGCAATACTTACAATACAACTGCCATTACTTATATGGTTTGAAATAGTAATAGTATCGCCATTTTTACAGAATTTAAGAGCGTTGGCAAGTAGGTTTTGCACAACAATTTCAAACATACTTCGGTCGGCATAAGCAAAGTCTCGTAAAGTATGATCAACTAAGGCTATACCTTTGTTTTCCATACGTTGATCTACAAGTTTTACTTTACTTTCAAAAACCTCTTGAATATCAAAAAGACTAGGTTTTGGTTCTAAAGATTGCATTTGAGATTTAGACCAGTTAAGTAAGTTAAAAAGAAGTAATGAAGCGTTATTGGCATTTTCACTTAATTCTGGTATTAAATCATCAAACTCTTCTCTTGATAAGGATCCGTCTTTTAATAAATCTATAAAACCATTAATTGAAGATAGTGAATCTTTTAAATCATGAGAAACAATAGAGAATAGTTTATCTTTTACATTGTTTACATTTTCAAGGTGCTTGGTTTGTTCTGAATAGGCTTCATTTTGTAACTCAATTTTAACATTCTTTTCTTCCAGCTCCTGCATGTATTTAATACTGTTATTTCGTTTAAAATAAGTTAAAATTAATAGTGCGGAAACTACAATAAAGGCAGCAAGTAATGCGTATAAAATAATTTTATACTTGTCTAACATTTTATTATTTATTTCAACTTTTTCAGATGAAGTTACTCTATTAGAAGACGCAAAAACTTCTGGTTTGTTCTCTAAATTTGAGTTTAAATCAATATCAATAGATTTTTCAGAACTAGTAATAGGTTTAATTTTAGTTTTTTTAAGACTGTTATTCAATTCATAATACTCACGTTGCCATACAAAAGCTCTATCAAAACGTTCTCTAGTAGAATCTAAAGACTTCATTAATTTGTAATGTCTCAGTAACTCGGTTTTGTTATTTAAGCTTTGAGCAATTTCGCCAGCGTCAAGAAGTTGTTTTTCAGCTATATTTAATCTGCCTTGTTTAAGGTTCAAATCTCCTAAATTGTTTAAAGCCAGTAATAAACCAGCTTTGTTTTTTATTCGCGTATTAATATTGTAACCTTGTATTAAATATTTTGTGGCTTTGTCGTAATCGTTAAACTTTAAATACTCGCCACCTAATTTTGAGAATACCAGTCCACGAATAGAATCATTATCCGATTCATTACCTTCTAAGACTTTTTCGTAATATTCTATAGCCTTTCGGTGTTCTTTTTTATTGGAATAAAGTTCCGCTAATTTGCTGTGCGATTCATTAATACCTTTAGCGTCATTAAGTTTCATTTGAACACCCAAGGCTTTCAAATAAAATTCCATAGCTTTTTCGAATAAATTAATATTGTAATAAGCTTTGGCTAAATTGCTATAAGCTAAGTTAAGGTCTTTAACTAGGTTTCTCTTTTCAAGTTCTTTTATGGCTGATAAAGAAAATTGTAAACCTTTATTATAATTCCCTCGTTTAATCTCTATTAAACCAATACTGTTATTAACCTTGGCAACGCTTAATGTATCGTTTAGGATATTAAATAATGCTTTCGATTTATTATAACCGCTAACAGCGTTAATATAATCGTCTTTTTGGGCATAAATTAGAGACTTATAATATGTAATTTCTGCAATACCCTGTTTGTAGTTAAGATTATTTGAAAGTTTTTCACTTTTTAAGATATACTCACGTGCTCTTTCGTAATCGTTTATGTCGTAAAGGGCTTTGATAATTTTTAAGGAAGTCTCTACTTTTAATGAGTCTTTTTCTTGAAAAGCTAACTCTAAAGCAAGCTTATCTATGTCATTAGTTTGCGAGAAACCAATAGATATAGACAACATGATCAGTAAAGTAGTTATTCTCCTCATTTTAACATTTAAATCACAACTATTAAGAAAGCAACATAAAAGGGGGGCTTAATTTGAGGGAAAATTAAGATTGCTCTATTTGGCTGTAATTATTTGTTAGTGTTTAATTTTTCACCCGAAAAAAATTCGGATTAATAGCATTACTACACAAAAGTTGACAAAAGGATATTTAAAATCTAATTTCTGCGTTTTAATACCAATAAATTAGATGAAAGGACATCGAAAAAATAGTACTAAAATCGACGAATAGATGAACGGCAAAAATCATAGAAAAAGAACACTTTGATCGATGAAATGCATCTGGGTTTTGATTATACTAAACATTTATTATAAATGTAAGAATTTCAATATTTTAGGTGATTGAGTAGATATTCTTGATTATTGAAGAAATTTATAGGATTCTAGTCCTGATTGAAACAATAATTCCATGCCCATATAAAAAACAGGTTCTAAACTTGATTTAAAATTCTATCTTTGCAGCCTTAAAAATGAGTAAAATGAGCCTTCAAGAGACTTTATTAAATTACGTAAAACAAGCTGTAAAATCTGATTTTAAAATCGAGTTAGAAACCGTCGAATTTCAAGCTACCAGAAAAGAATTTGCAGGAGATATCACCGTAGTTATTTTCCCAATGTTACGTTTTGTGAAAGGAAATCCAGTACAAATAGGTGAGATTATTGGTAATTATTTAGTTGAACATGTTGCTGAGGTTAAGGCATTTAATGTTGTAAAAGGGTTTTTGAATATTGAAATAAGTGATGCTTACTACATCTGTTTTTTCAATAGCATAAAAGATAATAAAATGTATGGTTTTGTTTCGCCAAAGGCAGAAGAAAAAGCCATTATGGTTGAGTATTCTTCACCAAACACTAATAAACCGTTGCATTTAGGGCACGTGAGAAATAATCTTTTGGGCTATAGTGTTGCTGAAATTTTAAAAGCATCGGGTAAAAAAGTTTATAAAACCCAAATTATTAATGATAGAGGGATTCATATTTGCAAAAGTATGTTGGCTTGGAAACGTTTTGGTAATGGTGAAACCCCAGAATCTTCAGGTTTAAAAGGTGATAAATTAGTTGGTAATTATTATGTGAAGTTTGACCAAGAATATAAAAAAGAAATCCAAGATTTAATTTCTAAAGGAGGTTCTGAAGATGATGCAAAAAAGCACGCTCCAATATTAATTGAAGCTCAAAATATGCTTTTAAAATGGGAAGCAGGCGATGAAGAGGTTGTAGCGCTTTGGAAAAAAATGAATGGCTGGGTTTATGAAGGTTTTGCTGAAAGCTATAAAAATTTAGGAGTAGATTTTGATACCTTATATTATGAAAGTAATACCTATTTATTAGGAAAGGAATTTGTTGCTGAAGGACTAAAATTAGGCGTGTTTCAAAAAGAAGACGATGGATCAGTTTGGTGTGATTTAACCGAAGATGGACTAGATAAAAAAATAGTACAGCGTGCAGATGGTACTGCGGTTTATATGACGCAAGATATCGGAACAGCTATTCAACGTATTAAAGATTTTCCAGATGTTGGCGGTATGGTTTATACGGTTGGAAATGAACAAGATTATCACTTTCAAGTGTTGTTTTTAATTTTGAAAAAGCTAGGTTTTGAATGGGCTAAGAATTTATATCATTTAAGTTACGGTATGGTAGATTTACCTAGTGGAAAAATGAAGAGTAGAGAAGGAACTGTGGTGGATGCAGATGATTTAATTGACGATATGTCTTCTACAGCCGAAGAGATTTCAGAAGAACTGGGTAAACTAGATGGTTATTCAAAAGAAGAAAAAAAGGAACTCTATAAAACAATAGGTTTAGGTGCTTTAAAATATTACGTTTTAAAAGTTGATCCAAAAAAGCGTATTTTGTTTGACCCAAAAGAATCTATAGATTTTCAAGGTAATACGGGGCCTTTTATACAATATACTTATGCCAGAATTCAATCTATTTTGCGTAAAGCTAATTTAAATGATGTTGGCGCTCCCGATGGCTATCGGGACGAAACACAACTTCACCCAAAAGAAAAAGAACTTATTAAGCAAATTCAGTTATTTCCAGAAGTTGTTCAAAATGCGGCCGATAATCATAGTCCTGCATTAATTGCCAATTATACCTATGATTTGGTTAAAGAATTTAATTCTTTTTATCAAAACGTTTCAATTTTAGGAGCTGATAATGACTCTGAGAAAGCGTTAAGAGTGCAATTATCTCATGTGGTTGCGAATACGATTAAAAATAGTTTTGGGTTATTAGGGATTCATGTTCCAGAGCGAATGTAGTTTTTAAGGATTCGTTTCACGCTTGATAAAAAATCCTTGGAATGTTTTTTATCTAGCATTAAACGACATAGTTGGTAGAGATTATTTACTAAACCAACTTTTAAGAAATGACTTTCATATCTTCTTTATGGACGTCTACTTTCTGTTTATCTAGTTGTTCAGTCTTAAATTTTGGCATATTGTCTTTTCTGTGAAATGTAATGGGTACGGGTAGCACAGTAGCTAACCCTATAATTAATACTAAAGCTAAAAGCCTTAGTGCTTTTTTTATTGACTTCATAATAATATAATGGCTATAACATCAATACAATTGATGTTATGAAATTAAACATGTAGTGAGATTTGCTAATGGAAAGCAACCAAGTATTACAATTATTTTATGAAGCTGTTTTGATAGTTGCTAGTGTTAATTTGCGCAATAAGATTTTGCTCTAAAAACTGATATTTTAAAAATTGTAATGTCGTTTCTTTTTGAGATTTTAATGTAACATTAATATCTAGAAGTTGCTTGTTTAAAAAGAATTTAAAACTAAAAACGGTATGTTGGTTAAAACTAACTTTTGATGAGGTTGTGTGTAAATGATTATTTTGTTTAGCAGAAGTCCATATGGAATTAGTGCTAATAACAAGTTCGGTTTGTGGTTTTTGTATTTGAGTTGATACACCAATAAACCCAGAAAAAGAAACTAGAGAAATAAGTAGCATAAGGCTACTAAAAAAGAGTTGTATTCTTTTTAGCATATTACAAATATAAAACTTTATTTAAAACTGAACTCTTAAACTTACATTTGGAGTGATACCTAAGGATTTGTTTTCAACGGTATTAATTTCATTATTCTCATCTAAGGTGTAATACGTGTTGATAATGTTGCTTTTGTTTAGAAGATTCCAAATAGAAGCACCTATAGTAGCTCTTGCTGTATCAGAAATATTAAAGGCATAAGTTGCAGAACAATCAACACGTAAATAATCATCTAATCTACTACTATTGGGAGAAGCATAGGATATAACAGCGTCCTCTGAATCATCATCAATAGCAGGCTCTGTGTTTGGTATACCAGAATGCCAATTTAATCCCGCAGCAAACTTAATAGCATTGTTTGTATAAGTGCCAGCAAAAGTTAAGGCATGAGAAATATCTACATTGTTAGGGAATTCCCTCCCATCATTTAACTCATCAAAAGTGTAATTATTACTGCTGTATGAATAAGAAATCCAACTGCTTACTACATCGCTAAATTGTTTGTTTAAAAGCACATCGATACCTTTAATTTCATAACTACCCACGCTATTTACAAATTGAAATTGGTTTTGAAATCCTTGACTTCTTGTAGTAATGCCATCAACCTTTTTTATATAGGTTTCGGCACTTATCAATAATTTGTTTTTGCTGTAATGTAAACCTGCGGAAAGCTGTTTGCTTTTTATAATTGGTATTGGATAGATGGTTTGATTTTCATTAATAACCACGGCTTTGTTATTGTTTGAAAGCACCCAGCGGCGTTTTTCAATGCCTAAAAAATCGTTTTGTAAATCGATGATTTGCGAAGTAGTTTGACTTTTAAATTCGGCTAAAACTTCAAATCGAAAATGATTTAAAAACCTTTGAGAAAAACTTAATCGGGGTTCTGCAAAAAGCAGATCAAATTTTTGAATGTAATTTAATCGACCACCTAAAGTTAATTTGGTTTTAGCATCATTAGATAGAAATCCAGTTTCAGCATAAGCAGAGTGACTTCTTATAACCTCTCTAACAAAACTTCTAAAATTAGGATTATTAACATCTTCTAAATTACTAATACCTACCTCTGTAAATTGATAACCACTATTAATTTTTATTTGACTATTTGCATTATAATTGATATCTAATTTAGCAGAGATATCATACACTTCATTTTTCTGGATTAATCGCTGATTATTAATAACATCAAAATTGGTGGCGTCCAAATCATAATTAGAAACATAAACTTGTGCGATTGTTGAGAGTTTTTCACTCCAATTTCTGGTATAAGTAACTCCAAAGGCTAAGTTTTGTTGAGATAGTTTACTGTTTAAAGCTTCATCCCTGTCGTTTATGGTTGATTGTTCATCATAATTCAAACTGTTATTTACATTTAAAAAATGAAATCGAACTTTATCTTTTTTAGAAATATCATAAAGGAATTTAGCAGCGATATCATAAAAATAAAAAGTTTCATTTTGGGATATCGAATTACTGTTTTTTTTAGATTTTTCAAAATCTGAATCTTGAAAAATACGCTTAAAATATTGGTCGTAAGTTGTCGTGTTTATCAAATCTGTTATAGAGCGACGTGTAGATAATTGTAACTCTGTGTTTTTAGATAAGGGAACTTTAATATACCCATCTATATTAATTAAATTGAAACCTAAACCAGCATCAAATTCGTTATCAATGTCATCTGGTAAATGCATATCAATAATACTAGAAATACCATCTCCATATTTAGCACTTGTGCCATTTTTATAGACGTTAACACGCTTAGTTGTGTGAGGATTAAATGCAGAAATCAACCCGAAAAAGTGACCAGATTGATACATTTTTATACCATCCCAAAGTAGTAAATTTTGGTCGTGGGTACCACCGCGAACATTAATATTTGATACGGTTTCATCTGTACTGAGTACTCCAGGTATAGCTTGTATGGCTTGTAAAACATCTGGCTCAATAAGTCCAGGAAGAATACCAAAAGTTTTCGGTTTTATGGTTAAAGAACCATCGTTCAGTTTTGTAATCCCTGTAGTTAAATAGTTGGTTACAACTACTTCTTCAAGGCTTTGCATCCCAAAATCACCCTTTTCCTTTTTTACGACTTTTATAACAACAAACCTGTTATCTAATAATTCAAAATCTAATTGAGTTTCATGTCTTAGAAACTCTAAAGTTTCTTCTAATGAAAAATCTTTGTCTGGGCTAAGGACTTCTTTATCATTTATCGTGTCGTCAACATAAGAAAAACTAATGTTATAGGTTTCAGAAATTGCTTTTAAAACAACAATAAGTGGTTGCTTTTCTTTTTGAACCGTTTGTGCTTTTACAGCCGCAACATTCAAAAAAAACACAGTAAAAATAATAGAAAGAATAAAGCTTCTATTCACCTTTTAAAGTAATCGTATTATTCGATTTGCTATACGTTGCATGTAAAGGTAAGGTAATTGACTTTAAAGCCACATCCATATTATCATGAGCAAAACTACCTGTGAATAATTGTTCAGAATCAATGCCTATTAAAGTAACATCAACTTGGTATTGTCTTTCAAATTCAGCAATAACGGTTTTGTAAGGTAAACTTCTAAATGTACTTACGTTATTTAACCACGAAGGCGTCGTGCGGTTTTCTTTTTCTTTAGCAATTGTTTTCCCGTCGATAATTAAAAAACTGTCTCCAGGTTTCAATTTTGTTTCTTTCGACTTGTAAGTCACCCCAACTAGTCCTTCGTAGCAAATAACCTCAAAATAATTGTCCCGTTGTTTTACATTAAATTGAGTACCATAAACCCTAACGGTTCCTGATGTGGTTTTTACCTTAAATGATGTTCCTCCTTTAGCAACTTTAAAAAAGGCTTCGCCATGAAGCTCTACTTCGCGTTCATGTTTCCAATCTTTTTTATTGAATGCTAAATATGACTTGGCGTTGAGGGAAACACTAGACGCATCTGGTAATTCTATTGTTGTTTTTTGTGCATATTCAGTAGAAATTTTAGTATCTAAAGTGGTTGTATAATAGTATAAACTAAAAGACACTGCAAGTATCGCAGCAATACGCATTAATGGTTTAAACCAATGTTTAGATGCTTGCTTTTTACTCCCGATAGCTATCGGGGTAATAGCAGATAATACGTTTTCTAATTGCTTAGAAGTGTCGTAATCATCGACTTTAAAAGCTTGCAAGTTGTTATTTAACTTTACTAAATCGTCATAATCTTCAAGGTTTTTAAAAGCCTGAAGTTCTTGATCATTTAGGTTGTTATCTAACCATTTCGATATTAAAATTTCTTTATTCATGATTTCTATACAACTATATAACAGTTAAGTTTTATTTTTTCCTACCCCGAAAATAAAAAAATAAAAAAATAATCCCCATAGCTATCGGAACCAAATCTCAGATTGTTACGCTGAGATTTGCAGAGTTTACGCAGTGATTCACAGAAAAATAGATTTTGTTTTTGAATCAATGTGTTGATTGTTTTTTATGCTTTCATTTTGTTTTTTAGACCATTTATTTGATAAAATCCAAAAAAATGAACTTATTGAGAGTATTGTTCCTATAACAATTACTAACAAAACTTCCGTCTTCTGTCTTCCGTCTTCCGTCTTCTGTCTTCCGTCTTCTGTCTTCCGTCTTCCGTCTTCCGTCTTCTGTCTTCTGTCTTCTGTCTTCTGTCTTCCGTCTTCTGTCTTCCGTCTTCCGTCTTCTGTCTTCCGTCTTCCGTCTTC
>NZ_CAXBLF010000013.1:0-63491 GCF_963976535.1 uncultured Algibacter sp.
TTTAATCTTTTTTTTAACACCGTACAACTCCCTTAGTTACTGTTATTTATAACATGTATTTTTATTAACATTAAAGCAAAATTGAGGTGACTTGTGCTAAAATGCCGAACTTTATAATGCTTTTTTATTGGGGAAACGCTAAATTCTTATTTGTAAGTCCCTTTTATTACATAATGGTGGTGTCTATATATAAGACGTAAAACATGAAACTCTATCTTATAATATGACCGCTACTAATAAACCCGCGTTAGGGATTGAAGTGGCATCCTTTTTAAAATTGGGATCGCACTAAACTCACTTACAGGTAAACAATAAACAGATAGCCACGTCCTTCGTCCTACCATTGACGTTTTAAAAAGATATAGCGGAAAGCCTGACCCCTTTTCGGGGTAACGCCAAAAAATAAATTATACCTACATATATATTGTGTGGGTTTGTTTATACTATTATCTTTGCAGACTTAATTCAATTTATTTTAATGATACATATTACTTTACCTGATGGTGGTGTGAAAACGTTTGATGTGGGCGTTACACCAATGGATGTTGCAAAAAGCATTAGTGAAGGGTTTGCTAGGAATGTAATTTCGGCGAGTTTTAATGATATAACTGTGGAAACTGTGACGCCATTGACCACTGATGGTAGTTTGGTTTTATATACATGGCGTGATGCTGCTGGTAAGACTGCTTTTTGGCATAGTAGTGCGCACGTTTTGGCTCAGGCGATTGAGGAATTGTACTCTGATGCGAAGCTTACTATTGGCCCTGCGATTGAGAATGGGTTTTACTATGATGTTGATTTTGGTGAGCACAGTGTGTCTGAAAAAGACTTTAAGGCTATTGAGACTAAAATGATAGAGATTGCGCGTGGCAAACATGATTTTAGTTTGAGAGCGGTTTCTAAAGCTGATGCATTGTCCTTATATAAAGGTAATGCCTTTAAAACCGAACTGATTGAAAATTTAGAGGATGGCACGATTACTTTTTGTGACCATTCGACCTTTACAGATTTGTGCCGTGGTGGACATATTCCGAATACAGGGATTATAAAAGCCGTTAAAGTTTTAAGTGTTGCTGGTGCCTATTGGCGTGGTGATGAAAACAAACCACAGTTAACTCGTGTATATGGTATTTCTTTTCCAAAACAAAAAGAGCTTACTGAGTATTTAGAAATGCTTGAAGAGGCTAAAAAGCGTGACCATAGAAAACTAGGAAAAGAATTGGAACTTTTTACATTTTCACATAGAGTTGGACAGGGTTTGCCATTATGGTTACCTAAAGGAGCTGCTTTACGTGAGCGTTTAGAAAACTTTTTAAAGGCTGCTCAGAAAAAAGCTGGTTATGAAATGGTTATTACACCACATATTGGACAAAAAGAACTTTATGTAACTTCTGGACATTATGAGAAATATGGAGAAGATAGTTTTCAACCTATACTTACACCAAAAGATGGTGAGGAGTTTTTGTTGAAGCCCATGAATTGTCCGCATCACTGTGAGATTTATAATAGTGCTCAATGGAGTTATAAAGATTTACCAAAACGTTATGCTGAATTTGGAACGGTTTATAGATATGAACAAAGTGGTGAATTACATGGTTTAACTCGTGTACGTGGATTTACTCAAGATGACGCCCACTTATTTTGCATGCCAGAACAACTGGATAAAGAGTTTAAAGATGTTATTGATTTGGTGCTTTATGTTTTTGGTTCTTTAGGATTTGAAAACTTTACGGCTCAGGTTTCTGTAAGGGATCCTGAAAATCCAGACAAATATATAGGTGATGTTGCTAATTGGGAAAAAGCAGAGCAAGCGATTATTAATGCAGCTACTGATAAAGGATTAGATTTTGTTATAGAAAAAGGAGAAGCTGCTTTCTATGGTCCTAAGTTAGATTTCATGGTGAAAGATGCTTTAGGCAGGCGTTGGCAACTAGGAACAATTCAGGTAGATTACAACTTACCAGAACGTTTTGATTTAACATATAAAGGTAGTGATAATGAGTCACATAGGCCGGTGATGATACATCGAGCACCTTTTGGAAGTATGGAGCGTTTTGTGGCATTATTGTTGGAACATACTGGTGGTAATTTTCCGCTTTGGTTAATGCCAACTCAAGCTATTATATTATCAATTAGTGAGAAATATGAAAAATACTCTGAAAAAGTTTTAAATTTGCTAGAAAATGACGAAATTCGCGCCCTCGTAGACCATAGAAATGAGACTATAGGGAAGAAGATTCGGGAAGCCGAAATGCAGAAACACCCTTATATGATTATCATAGGTGAGCAAGAAGAACAAGAAGGTAAAATTACAGTAAGACAACACGGAGGTGCAGATTTAGGCATGATTTCTGTAGAAGCGTTCTCTGAACTAATAAAACAAGATATTAAAAAAACGTTGAAATCGTTTTAAAAAAGTAATAAGTTTAATTTAAAACCATAACGCCATAGCAATTAGAAGAAGACATCAACCTAGAAGGGTTTCACAAGAGGATAAACACAAAATCAACTCTAAGATTACCGCACAACAAGTACGTCTTGTTGGAGATAATATAGAAATTGGTATTTATACTAAAGGTGATGCTATGAGAATAGCTAACGAGCAAGAGTTAGATCTAGTGGAGATTTCACCGAATGCTGATCCTCCTGTTTGTAAGGTTATGGATTATAAAAAGTTTCTTTACGAGCAAAAGAAACGTGATAAGGCTTTAAAGTCTAAGGCTACTAAAGTTACTATTAAAGAAATTCGTTTTGGTCCAAATACAGACGATCATGATTACGATTTTAAAAAGAAACATGCTGAGAAGTTTTTAAAGGAAGGTGCAAAGCTAAAAGCTTTTGTATTTTTTAAAGGACGTTCTATCATATTTAAAGAAAAAGGTCAGATTTTGTTATTAAGATTAGCGCAAGACCTGGAAGAATACGGAAAAGTGGAGCAAATGCCCCGTTTAGAAGGTAAGCGTATGACTATGTTTATTTCTCCGAGAAAGTAAATAAAATATATTACTAAAAAGACCCTTCGACTGCGCTCAGGGTGACATTTTAGAAATAATGATAAGATGCTGAAACAATCCCGATAGTTATCGGGACAGCACTAAAGTAATTAAGCGAAATAATTAAAACTAGGAAAAGAAAATGCCTAAAATGAAAACAAAATCTAGTGCCAAAAAGCGTTTTAAGCTTACAGGTACTGGTAAAATTAAAAGAAAGCACGCTTTTAAGAGTCACATCTTAACAAAGAAGTCTAAAAAGCGTAAGCTTAAATTAACTCATGATGGTTTAGTACATAAAGCAGATGAGGACAATATTAAAACCATGTTACGTTTAAAGTAACACTAGTTTTAATCGGTTAAAACAATTTATAAACCCTGGAGTTAGGCCTCATTGATTTACGATTAACGATTGTTGATTTTAGATTTTTGAATCAAAGTGTCACTAAACAAAAAAGACCGCCTACTACAAAAAACAATTAAAATTATGCCAAGATCAGTAAATTCTGTAGCTAAAAGAGCCAGAAGAAAAAAGGTGCTTAAACAAGCAAAAGGTTACTTTGGAAGACGTAAAAACGTTTGGACAGTAGCAAAAAATGCGGTTGACAAAGCGATGCAATATTCGTATAGAGACCGTAGAGCAAAAAAGAGAACATTCCGTGCATTATGGATTACGCGTATTAACGCTGGAGCCAGAGAACATGGTTTATCTTATTCTCAATTTATGGGGAAACTAAAAGCTAATGATATTGAATTAAACCGCAAGGTTTTAGCAGATTTAGCGATGAATAACCCTGAGGCTTTTAAAGCTGTAATTGATAAAGTAAAATAAGGCACTTAGCCTATTGTAAAATCATAGTATTCGCTTAATAAAAGTCCAACTTCAAAAGAGTTGGACTTTTTTTATTCACCAAATAAAGTAATTACTACTTTTCTGGAACCACCCTGATTTCTATGTTCACATAAATAAATACCTTGCCAAATCCCTAGATTTAATTTTCCATTTGTAATTGGTATTTGTATTGAAGCACCTAACAGCGACGCTTTGATATGTGCAGGCATGTCATCAGCCCCTTCATAAGTATGTTCGTAATAGGGTGCATTTTCAGGAATCATTTTGTTGAAGTGGCTCTCGAAATCAGTTCTTACTATATAATCGGCATTTTCATTAATAGTTAAACTTGCTGATGTATGCTTTATAAAAACTTGTAGCTGACCAATATTTATTTTGCTGATTTCTGGAATAGCTTCTATAATAGAAGCTGTTATTAAATGAAACCCTCTGGAATAAGACTTTAATTTTATTTCTTTTTGAAACATCTTCATTCTTAATGCAAAAAATATCTGTTATGTTTTTTGTTTCTTTTTTCTTGCCGCAGGAAACAAAACATTGTTCAAAATTAAACGATATCCTGGTGATGTTGGATGTAAATCTAATTCTGTTTTTGCATCTCCGACCCTATGCTGATAATCCTCCGGATCGTGACCGCCATAAAACGTAAAAAAGCCTTTTCCTTTTATTCCATGAATATATTTAGCTTCTCCATTTATTTTAGTTTCTCCCATAACCAAAACATTTGATTTTATTTCATCTCTTGTAAATGATGTAGTCTGTCCCATAAATCCTTTAACCAAAGCCGTATGATTTTGACAAAGCATTGATGGTATTGGATCCCATTTTGCTGAAAATTCCATTAGCGAAAAATAATCAGTGGTTTTAGAAATCATACGTTTTCTAGTCATATCAATTGAAGAAAACTCATAAACCTTTGGATTCCTTTCTAAAATGTAATTGGAAAACGCAAAGGTTTTGCCGTAATCAATTTTGTTTTGATACCCAGCATCACTGCCATCTCCATCAAACATGGGTTCGCAAATATCAACGCCTTCAGCAGACAAAGCAATATCAAAACTATCAGTAGCACTACACATAGCAAACATAAATCCACCTCCAATAACATAATCTCTAATTTTTAGAGCAACAGCTAATTTTTGTTCTGAAACTTTATTATAGCCTAACTCTAGAGCTCGTTTTTCTGCGTCTTTTTTCTCTTGAATATACCATGAAGCCGCTCTATATTGTGCATAAAATTTCCCAAACTGACCAGTAAAATCCTCGTGATGCAAGTGCAACCAATCAAATAGTAGCAAACCATCATTTAAAACTTCTTCATCATAAACGGTTTCATAAGGTATTTCGGCATATTGCAAAACCATAGTTACCGCATCATCCCAAGGTTGTTTTCCATTAGGTGTATAAACCGCAATTTTTGGAGCTTTTTCCAAGACTACAGCTTCCATATTTTGACTTGGACTTGCTATGTATTCTAAAACACTTTCAGCTTTAGCATTAGAAATTACTTCAAATGAAACCCCTCTAATTTGGCATTCCCTCTGGATAGCTTCTGTATCTGGCAATAAGAAGGAACCGCCTTTATAATTAAGCAACCACTTAACTTTTAACCCTTTATTGAGTGTCCAGTAGGTTATTCCGTAAGCCTTTAAATGGTTTTTTTGACCATCTACATCCATTGGGATTAGGATGTAAGACGCAAACATTTGTGTAGAACAGAATAATATTAAGATGAATAGGGCTTTCTTCATAGCTTGAAAGATACTCAAAAAATATGCCTGATTAAAAATTTTATAAAAATATTAGATATTTAAAGACTGATTAAAATGGCACTTCATCATCCTCATCATCATTAAATGAACTACCAAAAGCTTGGTCTGGACTTGCTTTAAAATTATCTGATTTAAAGGTGTCATCGTTAGCCGCAGCATTCATTTTTGAATGAAATTCAAATGGTGAATCAAAATCATCTAAATTATCAAACTTACCTAAATGCCCAATAAACTTTAAACGTATATTGTCTAAACCCCCATTACGGTGTTTTGCAACGATAAATTCTGCTTGACCTTCCGTTGGTGAACGCTCTTCATCATCCCATTCATCAATTTTATAATACTCTGGTCTAAAAATAAAGCTAACAATATCGGCATCTTGCTCAATCGCTCCAGATTCACGTAAATCTGATAACAAAGGTCGTTTACTTCCACCACGAGTTTCAACAGCACGTGATAACTGAGATAATGCTATTACTGGAATACTTAGTTCTTTTGCTAATGCTTTTAAGTTTCTAGAAATCATAGATATTTCTTGTTCACGATTTCCGCCATGACTGCTACCTCCAGTCATTAATTGTAAGTAATCAACCATGATTAGTTTAATACCATGTTGCGATGATAAACGACGTGCTTTTGCTCTTAAATCGAATATAGAAAGTGATGGTGTATCATCAATAAACAACGGTGCTTTTTCTAAGCCTTTAACTTTAACATTAAGTTGCTCCCACTCATGTTTTTCAAGTTTACCAGTTCTTAATTTTTCAGAAGATAATCCTGTTTCACTTGAAATTAAACGTGTTATCAATTGTACTGAAGCCATCTCTAAAGAGAAAAAAGCGACTGGAATATTTTGATCTACAGCAATATTTCTCGCCATAGATAATGTTAGCGCCGTTTTACCCATACCCGGACGTGCTGCTATAATAATTAAATCTGATTGCTGCCAACCTGAAGTTAATTTATCTAACTTATGGAAACCTGTTGGAATTCCACTAAGTCCTTCTTTATTAGAAATTTCTTCAATCTTCTTTTTAGCTTGAATTACTAAATCTTGCGCAGTTTCACTCGATTTTTTGATGTTTCCTTGTGTAACTTCGTATAGTTTTGACTCGGCTTTATCTAATAAATCGAAAACATCTTTAGTTTCATCGTAAGAATCTTCAATAATTTCACTAGAAATTTTAATTAAACTACGCTGAATAAATTTCTGTAAAATAATACGAGCATGAAACTCAATATGTGCCGAAGATGATACTTTCTGAGTTAATGAAATCAAGTAAAAATCGCCACCTGCCAGCTCTAGCTTCGAATTTTTCTTTAATTGTGTAGAAACGGTTAATAAGTCGACTGGTTCACTATTTTCGAATAATTGAAAAATAGCTTCAAAAATATGTTGATGTGCTTCTTTATAAAATGCATCAGAACTTAAAATATCGATAACTTCATCCACACCTTTTTTATCAATCATCATTGCTCCCAAAACAACTTCCTCTAAATCAAGTGCTTGCGGTGGTATTTTACCTCTTTCAAGATTGATAATTGTACTTTTATCAACTTTATAGCCTTGGATTTGATTAGGTTGTTTCACGTGTTTATGTATATTGTTTTTTAATGGTCACATGTAGCTTCCATTTAATGATTATCTTGAATATTGGCAGTATGAGTATGGAAGTTTCATAACTACAAAAGTAATTAAAAAGAAGGTGGTTTATATATTTTATAATATTTCTCTGTTCACTACTCATTAACAATTCAACTGTTAATAAGTTAAAAATATTGTCAATAAGCATAAAAAAAAACCTGAAGCTATAAACTTCAGATTTTAGTAAGTTTGATTTTAAAAGCTTTAGCCTTTATAGACTCCCATTTGAGCATACTTATCCATGCGCTGAGCCACTAAATCTTTTGGTGATAAGTTTTTAAGTTCTTCGTAATTTTTAACAATAGCATCACTCACAGATTTGAATGTTTTGTCTCTATCTCTATGCGCTCCACCAAGCGGTTCCTTTATAATTCCGTCAACCAATTTTAGTTTTTTCATATCTGTAGCAGTTAACTTTAAAGCTTCAGCTGCTTGCTCCTTATATTCCCAACTACGCCATAAAATTGACGAGCAAGACTCAGGAGAAATAACAGAATACCAAGTATTCTCTAACATTAAAACCCTATCGCCTACACCAATACCTAGGGCACCACCGGAGGCTCCTTCTCCAATTATGATAGTAATGATAGGTACTTTTAAACGTGTCATTTCTAGAATATTTCGGGCTATGGCTTCACCTTGTCCACGCTCTTCTGCTTCTAAACCTGGGTAAGCTCCTGGAGTATCTAAAAGTGTTACTACTGGAATACCGAATTTTTCGGCAGACTTCATTAAACGTAACGCTTTTCTATAACCTTCTGGGTTTGCCATCCCAAAGTTTCTATACTGTCTTGTTTTGGTATTAAAACCCTTTTGCTGACCAATAAACATAAAACTTTGGTCACCAATTTTTCCTAAACCACCAATCATTGCTTTATCATCTTTAAAGCTTCTATCTCCGTGTAATTCTAAAAAGGAATCACCACAAATAGCTCTAATATGATCTAATGTATAAGGTCTTTCAGGATGACGCGATAATTGTACACGTTGCCATGGGGTTAAGTTTTTATATATATCTTTTTGCGCTGCAGCTAATTTTTTTTCAATTTGCTTACAGGTTTCAGTAACATCAACTTCACTCTCTTCTCCAATCACTTTACACTTTTGTAATTGATCTTCAAGTTCTTTTATAGGGAGTTCAAATTCTAAATATTCCATAAGAATTTTGTTTTGGCTATTAAATTTTTAGTTAGTGCACAAATATAAAAACTTTAATTTTGTTTAAGCCTTATGAATGCTTTCTTTTTAACTTTCTACTATTTTTTACTATTGCATTTAAAAGTACGACGCTTATAATTATAATGGCCCCATAATAGAATGATGGACTCATTTTTTCTTTCTCAGGAAACAATATTAGAGCCATAATAATGCCGTAAATAGGCTCCAGGTTATAGGATAAAACTACCGTGTAGGGACTAATAATTTTCATGACATAAACGGATGCAATAAACGCATAAGCAGTGCAAACTGAAGCTAGTATAAAAAGATACCAGAAATCTGATTGGCTTAAACTGAAAAAATCCTTAGAAAAACCTTCGCCAAAACATAAAATATAAATAGATATAAAGAATACGCCGCTTAAAAATTCATAAAATGAAATAACTATAGCCGTATGTCTTTTCAAAAAACTTCCATTAAGAACAGCAAATAGCGATGCTAAAAAAGCTGAAGAAATACCTAAAATAATTCCTGTAAGATATTTTATTTCACTTTGTGTTATTATAAAAACACCAGCAATTACTATAATACCGAAAAGTATTTCGTACCAAATAATTGAGCGTTTATAAATTATTGGTTCTATAAATGATGCAAAAAAAGCACCGGTTGAGAACATAGCTAATGTTATAGAAATATTGGCTTCATCTATAGCTCCAAAAAACGTTATCCAATGTAATGCTATAATAACACCTGCTATGGAGAGTCGTAAAATTGATATTAAATTTATTTTTAACCTAACCTTGGTTATTTTGATATAAATGAGCATTAAAATGGCTGCTATAACCATTCTATACCAAACTAAAGGAATTGCTTTTATAGTAATAAGTTCGCCTAAAATAGCAGTAAAACCAGCTATAAAAACTAAAAGATGTAGATGTAAATAATTTTTAAACTTAACGTTTAGCATTATATAAAAGGTAAGCTGCTAAAATACCAAAAATGATATTAGGAAACCATACGGCTATCAATGGCGGGAAGTCTGACTGTTCAGCCATAACACCAAATATCTTATCGAAGAATACAAAAACCATGGCTATACATATCCCAACTGCTAAGTTTACTCCCATACCACCTCTTCTTTTAATAGAAGATACTGCTACAGCAATAATAGTTAAAATAAATACTGAAACTGGCAAACTCCATTTTCTATATAAAACCAATTTAAAACGTCCCACGTTTGAAGAGCCCCTAGCTTCTTCTTTGGCTATAAACTCTTTTAACTCGCCGTACATTTTAGTTTCAGCCGCATAAATTACGGGAATCAAATCATCAACATCAAAAGCGAAAAGTGTATCTTTTCTTCTTATAATATCTAGTTCATCTTCGTGCTCTCCAATATCTCTTTTTACATAATTTGTTAACCTATAAATAGTATCCTTGGGTATATATCTAATAGTGCTGGCTGTAATTTTATATTGGAGTTTATTTTCTTCAAAATGCTCTAAAGTGAAGTTGTTACCAGAGTTATTTTTAACATCAAAGTTACTTACATAAATAATTTCGTTGTCATTTATTTGCCTAAAAACATTGGTGTTTTCTACGGCACTTTTACCTCTTTTAAAATATTTATAGGTAAAGTCATTAAATCCCTCACTCGCTTTTGGAGCTAAAAACAAACCTAGAATTATTGCTAATATCCCAACAATTGTTGCTCCAATCATGTATGGTCTTAAAAAACGAGTAAAAGAAACTCCAGAACTTAAGAAGGCTATAACTTCAGTATTATTTGCTAGTTTAGAAGTAAACCATATAACCGATAAAAATAAAAATAGAGGAAACAAGAGATGTGCAAAATAAATAGTAAAGTCTAGAAAGTAAACTAAAACTTCATCTATAGGTACTTCGTTTTCAAGGATTTTTCCAATTTTTTCAGCAAGATGTACCGTTATCCCTATAGGAATGAAGAGCAGCAACATCATGAAAAATGTAAACAAATAACGTTTTAGTATGTACCAGTCTAGTATTTTCATCCTCTCCCGACCTCTCGAAGGAGAGGGGTTTTTGTGCTTTTTAAATTTTATTTAAGAAGAAAGAAAAGAGATAAAAGAATAAAGATGCGCTCAATATTTACACTAATGTTCTTTGTTCTATTTTCTATACTCTAAATTCTTTTTTATAAACGATTATCCATTTGTTTAACCATTTGATCTTTCCAAGTTTTAAAATCTCCCGCTAATATATGTTTTCTTGCCTCGCGAACCAACCATAAATAAAATCCAAGATTATGAATGGTTGCTATTTGCTTTCCTAGTAATTCGTTCACAGTAAATAAATGCCTTAAATACGCTTTACTATACTCTGTATCAACAAAAGTGATTCCCATTTCATCTACTGGCGAAAAATCATCAGCCCATTTTAAATTTTTAATATTTATACTTCCATGAGCAGTAAATAACATACCATTTCTAGCATTGCGTGTAGGCATCACACAATCAAACATATCTACACCTAACGCAATATTTTCTAAAATATTGATTGGTGTACCAACGCCCATTAAATATCTTGGTTTATCTTCTGGCAAAATGGAACAAACAACATCTGTCATCGCATACATTTCTTCTGCAGGTTCACCAACAGAAAGCCCTCCAATTGCATTACCAACTGCCCCAGCATTGGCTATATATTCAGCAGATTGCATACGTAAATCTTTGTAAGTACTTCCCTGAACAATGGGAAAAAATGCTTGATTATAATCGTACTTTAATGGTGTTTTTTCAAGATGATTAATACATCTATCTAACCAACGATGCGTCATGTACATAGAGCGTTTTGCATAGTTGTAATCACATGGATATGGAGTACATTCATCAAAAGCCATAATAATATCTGCTCCTATTGTACGTTGAATATCCATAACATTTTCAGGTGTAAATGTATGGTAACTTCCATCAATATGCGATTTAAACTTTACACCCTCTTCTTTAATTTTTCTATTTGCTGATAAAGAATACACTTGATAGCCTCCTGAATCGGTTAAAATATTTCTATCCCAATTCATGAATTTATGAAGGCCGCCCGCTTTTTCGATAATATTGGTTTGCGGACGCAAGTATAAATGATAGGTATTACCTAAAATAACATCAGGACTTATATCATCTTTCAACTCACGCTGATGTACACCTTTTACCGTACCTACCGTACCAACTGGCATAAAAATTGGAGTTTCAATAACACCATGATCTGTAGTTATTTTACCTGCTCTAGCTTTACTTTGAGCATCTTTTGCGTGCAATTCAAATTTCATCCATACTTTTTAAGGAGGCAAACCTACATATTTTTTTATTTTTAAAATAAGTTTCTCAGATTAATATGTAGGTTCACTGATTTCTTATACAAAATATAAAGACATTGAAGTAAAGATAAATAACTGAAAAATGATAATGATTGTATTGAAAAGAAAATAAATAACGTTTGGCAACGTTTTTGATACTGTTAATGAAATCTAAAAAAACGAACATTATGAAAAGTTTACAAAACTTTCACGAACACTTTAAAAATTTTAGTGACGTGAGTAAAAATTTATTTTTTATTTTAATGATTGCCATTGCTATTCCAACAGCTACAATGGCTCAAACAGCGCAAGGTATTGGTATAAAAGCGGGATTAAATTACAATGCCAATGGCGATTATTTTGATGCTATACAAATGAACGCAAAAAACCCGGATAGAAATGTTGGTTATCACATAGGTTTATTTGGTAAAATTGGAAATCAGGTTTATTTTAGACCAGAAGTAGTTTATACTAGCACGAAAAGTGATTATGACGATGATAGTTTTAAAATGCAAAAACTAGATGCACCGCTTTTGGTTGGTATAAAAGTTTTAGGACCTCTTAGTGTATTTGGTGGGCCATCATTACAATACATCTTAGACTCAGAATTTGATGGTATAGCTATAAATGATGTTGAAAATGATTTCTCTGTAGGTTTAAATTTTGGTATTGGACTTAATTTCAAAAAACTAGGGATTGACTTAAGATACGAACGTGGTTTTAGTGATAATGAAGCTGCTTTTCTAGGGCGAAATAGCATTAGCACTAATCGATTAGATACAATAGAAACAAGACCTGATCAGTTAATTTTGAGTTTATCCTTATTATTATAAAATCAAATTATAGAAACAAAAAACCTCGCAGTTGCGAGGTTTTTTGTTTCTATAATTTAGATATTTTATCATCAGGGTCTAAATAATTAGGAATACCATCACCATCTGTATCATCATTAGTAGGGTCTCCATCTCCATTTTTGTCATTTGTAAAATCACCATCACCATCACTATCAACACTTAAATCTGTGTCTTCTAAATCTTCATTTATTGTTAGCACGCCATCTCCATCATCATCTGCATCAAAATAATTTGGAGTTCCATCATTATCAGTATCATCTCCATCCATTGTATCTACATCAGAATTCAATAAAAATTCTCCATCGCCGTTTAAGTCTTCTAAATAAGAAGGAATTCCATCTCCATCATGATCATTTTCACCTGTTCGAAGCAATTCGAATTTAAAAACTAAAGGTGAATATGAAGGTATTCCAGTTGGTGCTCCAGAAAAATAAGCTAAACCCGAAGGCAAAAACATAATACCTAAACCACTATTGAAGTAATCTACCAGTCCATCATCATTTATAACAAAGCTTTCAGCTACATTAAAATTTGGTATAACTCTTCTCCATCCCGTGATTACTCCAGCTAAATCTAAAGGATTATCATCTGGAAAAAATTTGAAATCAAAAACAGAATTATCGAGTAAAGTTCCTTCATAAAGTATTTGAACTGTATCAGCAAAAGTTGGTGACTCTATTCCTCCTCCTAAATTTAACTCTAAAACATAATAATCGTAAACGGTATCTTCATATGTAACTGATTCTTTAACAACATTATCCATTAGCAACTGATATTCATCATCTACTTTGATTTCAGATATAATTATATCTTGAATACCAGCATCTAAACCAATTTCAGCTAACTCACCAGCATTATAATAATAAGTGCCTAGATAATCTATTAAAGAATCATTATCTGCTAATTGCTGTTCTTCTCTATCTCTTATTTCTATTGTTACAGTGCCTGCAACGCTATCATCCTTTTTACATGATGAAAATACCAACACAAAACTTAATATAAAAAAACCTATTTTTCTTAAACTCATTATTCCTTATTTTTGAGGCTGCAAGATACAATTTTAATATATTCTTGCACAACAATATTAACGACCTTTAACACAATAATGGTATGCGAGTAGACAAGTATTTATGGTGTATTAGATATTACAAAACAAGAACACTTGCGACAACAGCTTGCAAGAAAGGACACGTACGAGTTAATGATGATGTAGTTAAACCAAGTAGAGAGGTGTTTCCTCAAGATATCATTATACTCAGAAAAGACCAAATAAATTACAGATTGAAAGTTAATGACATACCTGAAAGTAGAATTGGTGCTAAATTGGTTGATATTTATAGAACAGATACTACGCCAAAAGAACAGTTTGAAGCTAAAGCCCTTTTAAAATATTCAAAAGACTATTATAGAAAAAAAGGTGTTGGTAGGCCTACTAAAAAAGATAGGCGAGATATTGATGATTTTACAGATGAAACATCTCTATCGGAAATTTAATCGTATTAAAAATCATTTTTATGGATGTTAAATCTGACCTTTGAAAAAAAATAAGATAAACAGATAAAAATGAGTAATTTTATATTTTAATTTTACAAATACAATTATGACTGTTAAGACTAATGTAATCCTCAATCATAGCGAAATTAACCATAAAATAAGACGTATCGCTTTTCAAATATATGAGAATAATGTTGATGAAAAAGAAGTGATTCTAGCTGGTATCGATAAAAATGGCTATGTATTTGCTAAAAAATTAAAAACGGTTCTTCAAAAAATATCCGATATAAATCCTGTGCTTTGCAAGGTGATTATTGATAAAAAAAATCCTTCTTCTGAAATTAAAACTTCTATTCCTGAAGCTGATTATAAAAACAAATCCATTGTATTAGTTGATGATGTATTAAATTCTGGAACCACCTTGATTTATGGAGTTAAGCATTTTTTAAATGTACCCTTAAAACAATTTAAAACGGCTGTTTTAGTTAACAGAAATCATAAAAAGTATCCTGTAAAAGCAGATTTTAAAGGGATTTCATTATCTACTTCATTGCATGAACATGTTCAAGTTGTTTTAGAAGGAAAGGCTTATGAAATTGTTTTAGAATAATTCTAAAATAATATCTTCTACAACATCATCTTTAGTTTTATTATCAATCGATACTTTAATTTCTGCTTGATTATAAAACTGAATACGTTCAAATAAATGCTTGCCTATAAACGCTGTCATTTCTTCTGTAGTTTCAATATGTGCAATTAAAGGTCGTGTTGCTTTTTTACTCATTAATTTATTTACCAGCGTAGTTAAAGAAGCCTTTAAATATATACTCTTAACGTTTTTGGCACTTAGAATAACGTCTATATTTCCACTGTAACAAGGTGTACCACCACCAACAGATAGAATGGTATTATTTTTAGATTTTAATAATCTATTCAAATACTGCGATTCTTGCTTTCTAAAATAGATTTCGCCCTTTTCTTTAAACACATCTGTAACAGACATATTTTCTCTTTCTTCAATAAAATCATCTAAATCGAGAAAATTATAATTCAATTTTTCTGCTAATTTCTTCCCAATCGACGTCTTCCCAGAAGCCATATATCCTATTAATACAATGATCATTTTCTCGCTATAAATTGATTATTAAAAACATACGTATTTGAAGCACAAAAAAACGAAAATTTCTTCAAAAAAAGTATTGTTTTATTAATTAAACATTTTATATTTGCACCCGCTAACAGGAATATGTTAGTTTTGAAATTATGACCTGGTAGCTCAGTTGGTAGAGCATCTCCCTTTTAAGGAGAGGGTCCTGGGTTCGAGCCCCAGCCCGGTCACAAGAAAAAGTTAAGCTTTATTGCTTAACTTTTTCTATTTTTACACACTTCATTAATGCGCACGTGGCGGAATTGGTAGACGCGCTGGCTTGAGGGGCCAGTATCCGTTTTAGGATGTGGAAGTTCGAATCTTCTCGTGCGCACTTTTTTATTGAGTTCTACCGTTTAATTGATTTAGAAAGTTTGAGTAGTTAGAATTATTAGGATATAATTCTACTAAATTTTCAACCACTTCTTTTGCTTTTTCAATTTTATTATCTTTTGAGTATAAATAAGCCAACATATACAATAAATCTTCATTTTTTGGATCTTTTTTAAGCCCTTTCAAAGTAAATAATTCTGCGTTTTTCAAATCATTAACTTTATCATATAGCAGACTTATATTGTAATATGGTCTTATATTTTCGGGCATGTACTTTATCGCTTTTTGCAACTGCATAATCGCTTCTTCATATCTGTTTAGTTCTGCCAACAATAAACCATAAGAATAATAAGTTTGTCCGAATTCTGGTTCTTGATTGATTATGGTTTTAAAAGCATTTTCTGCTTTCTTGAAATCTCCATCTTGATAATACAAATTAGCCAAATTTGTTCTAACTATATTATTAATATAATCGATTTCTAAAGCACTTTCATATCCTTTTATACTCGTTTTCAAATCGCCCTTTTTTAAGGCATAATCTGCTTTTTTAATTCTGCCACCAACAAAATCAGCAGTAACGTTTAAATTGGTGTCAAACTCCTTTTTTACTTTTTTGTATGCTGCTTTATATGTCTCAGGTATTTGAATTTCATCTAAAGACGCCAGAACAAAGAATGCCTTTACTCGTACCGAGCGTTTTTCATCTTGAAGTAATGGTAACGCATAATTTATATAATCTTGAGAATTAATTTCGCCTAATACATCTAATGATACTGCTCTAACCAATGGTGAATCGTCATTTAAAAAACTAATCATCTTATCAATACTGGAGGTATCTAAATAATTACTCATCGTTTTTATCGCTGATGCTCTAGCAATTTCTGGATAAATTGTATCTGTTGCTAATTCTAATAAGCCCTCTAAAGCATTTGGTTTTCTTGTTAAACCTGGCGCTAACAGTTCTGAAAAATGTTTGTAATCTGGTTGACCGTAGTAATTCTTGAATTGCTCCCAGGCCCATTCGTTGTCTTTATCATTATGGCATTGTGTACATGCATTTGGAGTATCATATTTTAAACTTAAATCTGGTCTTGGCACTCTAAAACTATGATCTCGCCTAAAATCATTACCCATATAATACTTACCTGTCATGTGGCAATTAATACATTTAGTACCTTCGGAATTATCTTTATGAAAATGATGTGTGGGCGTATTGTAAGATTCTGGTAAATGACACTGTGTACAAAGTTGATTGCCTTTAAACTTTAACTCCAACGAATGTGCGTTATGGCAGTTTATACAACTCACGCCATTATGATACATTTTACTTTGTACAAACGAACCGTAAACATAAACTTCATCTAAAATTTGACCATCCGGATGGTATAAGTTTTCAGCTATTAATTGTGGAAAGTAATGATCAAGCATAGTACCTTCAAAATTAAAATGAGCAGTAATTTGTTCTCTTCGCATGTGGCATCTAGCACATTCATCTACAAGCTTTTTTGAATCTGTATGGCTCATCATTTTTAAGTCACTAATTGACTTGTATGCATTGCCAAGTTTATTAACTTGTTCAACATGACTTTTTCCTGGTCCATGACAAGCTTCACAACTCACATTTATAAGCGCGTATTGAGTATCATAACTATGATTTTCTAAATCGTAATTTTTTCTAACATTTGTTGAATGGCAGTCTGAGCACATCGTATTCCAATTTAAACCACCTCTAGACCAATGTAGCCACTCAGAATGAACTACCTTAAAGTCTGGATACAAATCAAACCAATTACCTTTCTCAGTGTCCCAAGCGGTTCTTAAACATTGATAATGTCCATTAGGAAATTGAACTATATATTGTTGCAGAGGTTTAATACCAAAAACATATTCAATTTTATAATCTTCATAAGTACCTTCTGGCCCTTCAGTATTCACAAAAAAATCTTCTCCCCTTTTAAAAAAAAAGGATGTAATGCCTTGACTTTTAAATTTCACATTATTAAAATCTCCTAAAACGGTAGAATCTGAAACAGTTTGCATCGCTTTATCATGATGAGATCCTTGCCACAATTTGAACTCAGGAGTATGACATTCCTTGCATTTTTGATCTCCTAAAAAATGATTATCTGGGATTAACTTGGTTGATGTAAAAACAGTTTTTACGTCTTCAGAATTAGCTACGTATTTTGATTCCTTCTGTTTACAAGAGAAAAAAATTACTATTAAAACAAAAACAACAGATAATTTTTTAAGAAATTTCAATGTGAAAAATGTTACGATTAGGTAGGCTTTAAAAGTAAGTAATTTATTTGCCCTAAAAGCTAAGTTAATACATATTTCAACTGAAAATTACGGAAGTATAATAACCTTTTAAAACTGTACATCCAACAAATATTTAGCAATTACTTAAATAAAGGAAACTCTAAATTACTATCAAATAATTGCTTAATTAATAAATTGTATTGCCCGTTAAATAAAAAAATGTATTTTTGTTTAACATAAACTCATTTTAAGTGAACAACATTAAAATTAACTTTAGTATTAAAGATTTAGAAAATCTTACAGGTATAAAAGCTCATACCATACGCATTTGGGAAAAACGCTATAATTTACTAAGCCCTAATAGATCTGACACTAACATTCGAAATTACAATATAACGAGTTTTCAAAAACTTTTAAATATTTCTTATCTAAATAACAATGGGCTTAAAATTTCTAAAATAGCTGAGCTTGATGAAGAACAAATCCCTATAAAAGTTAGAGAAATTGCGTCAAGAGCTCAAGTTGAAGATCATGCCATCAATGCATTAAAAATGGCAATGATTAATTTTGATCAAGTTTTATTTTACACTACCTATAATAACTTACTCGAAAACAAGACTTTTAGCGAAATTTTTTATTCTGTTTTTCTTCCTCTACTTAATGAGATTGGGCTTTTATGGCAAACAGATACAATTACTCCTGCACATGAACATTTTTTATCTGTGCACATAAAACAAAAAATACTTTTAAACACTGAACGTTTGCAGCTTTTGGAGCCAAAACCAGTATCAAAAACATTTGTTCTTTTCTTACCTGAAAACGAAATTCATGATATCGGACTTCTTTTTATAAACTATCAATTAAGAAGCAAAGGCTATCACACTATATTCTTAGGAGAAAGTGTTCCAATGGAAAGTTTATCAGATTTACTTGCGTTTTTTAACGAAGTTACCTTTATCTCTTATTTTACAGTTTACCCTGAAACTAAAGACATAACTAACTATATAAAAAACTTTAACAACTTACTTCTGAACAAGGACGATACTAACCTTTTGCTATTAGGTAAAAAATTTACGGATTTCAAATTAGAAAACAAACCAGAAAAAGTTTCTATCTATAATTCTATAGAAAATTTAGTTAAAGATTTCTAAATATTTTATTTTTGTTTAACTTTTTTGTATATTTGTTAAACATTATGAAATCAACTGTTAATATTATTGGTTCTGGGTTTTCTTCCCTCGCTGCGTCATGCTATCTAGCTAAAGCTGGATACAAGGTTACAATTTTTGAAAAAAACAACACCATTGGCGGACGTGCTAGACAACTTCTTAAAGATGGTTTTACATTTGATATAGGCCCAACATGGTATTGGATGCCAGATGTATTTGAACGTTTTTTTTCTGATTTTAATAAAAAGCCCTCAAATTATTACACCTTAGAAAAATTAAATCCAGCTTACAGTGTTTACTTTGGTAAAGACGATTATATAACTATTGAAGATACTCTTGAAAAAATCACCCAAGCTTTTGAAAAAGAAGAACCTGGAAGCTCAAAAAAGTTAAAAAAGTTCATCAAAATTGCAAAAAGCAATTATGACATTGCCATTAAAGATTTGGTTTATAATCCTGGTGTATCACCTTTAGAATTAATTACGCCAGCAACTATAAAAAAAATAAATCAATTTTTTAGCACCATAAAAAAAGATGTTAGAAAAGAATTTAAAAATGATAGATTAGTAAAAATTCTTGAATTTCCTGTACTATTTTTAGGAGCTAAACCCAGTGATACGCCTTCATTTTATAGTTTTATGAATTATGCTGATTTTGGTTTAGGTACATTTCACCCTAAAAAAGGCATGTACCAAGTCATTCTTGCAATGGAAAGTTTAGCTAAAGAACTTGGAGTTACTATTAAGGTGAATTCACCAATTGAAAAGATTATAGTCCAAAACGAAGAAGCAAAAGGCATCGTTTCGAACGGAAAAAATTATTATTCTGATATTGTAGTAAGTGGAGCTGATTATCATCACACGGAAACACTTTTAGATAAATCGCTAAGACAATACTCCGAGAACTATTGGGAAAAGAAAACTTTTGCGCCCTCTTCCCTCCTTTTTTATGTAGGTTTTAATAAGAAATTAAAAAACGTAAATCATCATACATTATTTTTTGATGTAGATTTTGATGTGCATGCAGAAGCTATTTATGACAACCCTAAATGGCCAGAAAACCCCCTTTTCTATGCTAGTTTCCCAAGTTTTACAGATAATAGTGTTGCCCCTGAAGGAAAGGAAGCTGGTATATTTTTAATACCCTTAGCTCCTGGTTTAGAAGACACACCCGAATTAAGATTACAGTATTTTAATAAGATTATTGATCGTTTTGAAAATTTAACATCACAAAATGTTCGAAATAATATCATATTTAAAGAAAGTTTTTGCTTAAACGACTTTATAAAAGATTACAATTCATATAAAGGGAATGCCTATGGGATGGCTAATACCTTAATACAAACCGCATTTTTAAGACCGAAAATAAAAAGTGGAAAAGTGAAAAATTTATTTTTCACGGGTCAGTTAACAGTTCCTGGACCTGGAGTACCACCCTCATTGATTTCAGGGAAATTAGTAGCTGATTTAGTAACAAAACACCATAGTATTTTAGTATGAAACAATTATTTGATACCGTCTCTTACAATTGCAGTAAGGTTGTAACTAAAACATACAGCACATCGTTTTCATTGGCTACCAAGATGTTATATAAATCAATTAGAAGTGATATATATAACATATATGGGTTTGTACGTTTTGCTGATGAAATTGTAGATTCTTTTCATGATTATGATAAAGAAGCCCTTTTCAACAGATTTTCTGATGATTTAGAATTATCATTAAAAAATAAAATCAGCTTAAACCCTATTTTAAACTCCTTTCAACATACATTTCACAAATACCAAATTGATAAATCTCTTGTTGACGCTTTTATGGAAAGTATGCGATTAGATTTGCATAAATCAACCTATCTAACCGACGACGAATACAAAGCATACATCTATGGATCTGCTGATGTTGTTGGCCTTATGTGCTTAAAAGTTTTTGTTAAAGGAGATGATAAAAAATACAACGAACTTAAAGATACTGCTATGGCATTAGGTTCTGCGTTTCAAAAAGTAAATTTCCTAAGGGATTTAAAAGCCGATTTTGAAGGTTTGGATAGAACCTATTTCCCAAATACCGATTTGAAAAATTTAGATGAACCATCAAAACAAGATATTATTGATGACATTGATGCAGATTTTGAGAAAGGCTTAAGCGGTATCAAAAAACTCCCAATTGAAGCTAAGTTTGGGGTTTTTATGGCTTACAGATATTACAGTCAACTATTGAAAAAACTAAAAAAAACACCAGCATTAAAAATAAAAGATTCCAGAATACGCGTTTCTAATCCTAAAAAAATTGAACTTTTAATGCGCAGTTATGTAAAATATCAATTAAATTTAATGTAAATTCTAAGTGATGGACGCCCTATACTGGATACTCATATTTTTAAGCACGTATTGTTTCATGGAATTTATGGCGTGGTTTACCCATAAATACATTATGCATGGTGCGTTGTGGAGTTTGCACAAAGACCACCATCACAAAGATCATGATAGCTGGTTTGAACGTAACGATGCCTTTTTTATATTCTACGCCGTAGTTAGTATGGGTTTCTTTTTACTTTGGAAATACACCCATTTTTGGCAAGGTTTACCTATTGGTTTAGGAATTTTCGCTTACGGGTTATCATACTTCCTAGTTCATGATATATTTATACATCAGCGTTTTAAATTGTTTAGAAATGCTAACAATTGGTATGCAAGAGGGGTAAGACGTGCTCATAAAATACACCACAAACACTTAGAAAAAGGTGATGGTGAATGCTTCGGCATGTTATTTGTTCCTTTTAAATATTTCAAAAAATAACAGATGAATTATTTATATCTGTTGCTAAACTTAGGATCTTTATCTGTTCCTTTTATCTTTAGTTTTCATCCTAAATTAAAATTTTACAAGCTTTGGAAGCCTTTATTTATTGGTATATTAACTAGTATGCTGATTTTTATTCCTTGGGACATTCTTTTTACAAAAGAAGGTATTTGGGGTTTTAATAATGACTATTTTTTAGGAATTAAATTCTTCTTGCTTCCCATTGAAGAATGGCTGTTTTTTATATGTATTCCTTACGCCTGTGCTTTTACACATTATGCATTACTTTATTATTTTCCAAGCTTAAAATTATCAAAAAGAATTACTAAAACCATTAGTTACTTTCTTATTTTATTATTCATTATACTTTCATTATACCATTATAATAAATGGTACACATTTATAAATTTCACATTAGCTTCTATATTGATTATGATTGTTATCAATAAAAACCTCAATCTTTTAAGTCATTTTTATTTAACTTTTTTAGTAATGCTAATTCCTTTTTTTATTGTGAATGGTATATTAACTGGAAGTTTTGTTGAAAACGAAGTAGTTTGGTATAATAATTTAGAAAATTTGAATATCAGAGTGTTTACAATTCCTATTGAAGATATCATTTATGCCTTTACATTAATTCTATTGAATTTGTTTGTTATGACTTTGTTTGAAACTAAGAATAAACTACCTCGGGACAAGCCCACGAAGTATTAAAATTCCAAAAAGACAAAAACTAAATTCCAAAAAAAAAAAAAACGAGGAAAGCCTCGGGGTATTAAACCCAAAAAAATCAATAAATTATCTTTTTAGTACATGACAAAAATATAAAAGTGTCACATTGAGCGCAGTCGAAATGCTTTTGAATACGATATTTCCAATGTCTTCGACTGCGCTCAGATTGACATCTGATATATTATCAATTTTTGTCATGTACTCAGAATTATCTTAATAAATCATCAATAGTATTTCTAACGGCTTTACTATTCCAATTAGCAGCACCCGTTTTATCAATTACTATCCGACCATTTTTGTCTATTAAAAATGTTCTAGGAATACTTGTAACATTAAACACCTCAGGGTATTCAGTAATTGGATTATATACGTCAAAAGTATATCCCTTTTTGCGAATAAACTCATTGATTACTGAAAATTCTTCATTTGACACAAAAACAAATTCAATTTTATCTTTATAATCATCATATAATAATTGCATACTTGGCATTTCAGCAATACAAGGCGGACACCAAGTTGCCCAAAAATTGACTAAAACCACTTTCTCTTTTGTGCTTTCAAAATTAAAATCGGTGCCATCCTTAGTTTTCAAACTCCAAATATAATCCTCAACTACAACCTGCTTTGATTTATCAATTGTTGAAGGACCAAAAAGTGCGAAGCTCTTATGCAGTAAAACCTGTATTGGCTGTCGTGTTTGTGGAATAAGTAATACCCCAATTAATATAAAAAAAATGATGTTCTTTATTTTGCTTCTAGAAAATTTCATGTTATGGTATTAAAAGGCATAGTTTCTAAGTTGAAACTATGCCTTAAATCTAACAAAAAAAACTTTAAGTTTTACCTAGTAACTTCACCCCAGGGTAAAGAGGCTAAGTTCTGACCAAAGTTATATGTTGCAGGAGCAGTATCTTGTCCTGCAGTTCCCACTAAAGGTTTCATTGCAAAAGGAGCTGGTGAATTATCTGGCACAGGTTCAACAGAAATAACAACTGTTCTCCCTCTTACATCCAAAGGAAATGTTTCTCCTGTAGGTGCGTTTAAAAAGAAATCTTCACCAGGTACTGGAGGTCCTGCTTGTGATGTTTCACTAAAATCATCAAAAACATCAGCAGTATTAAATGCATTAAACGTTCCTGTTGTAATTGGCCCACTGTCTCCAACTACCCAACCTTCATAAGCCCAACCTGCTGGTAATTCAGGAAGCACAAAATTTGGTGTTGGTGGTGCTCCTGGAGTACCAAACCAAACGCCGTTTTCATCATTTCCATTGTTGGTTCCTGTTTCGTCTGTTGGCGTTCTTAAAAAGAAAGCTCCAGCTGCCGTACTAAAATCTCCAACAACATCTGTATTTACATTTGCCGAATTACCTGAAAAGTCACCAACTAAAAGTTTTGTGTCTGCTGGTGCCGGATCAGGATCGTTTGCTGGTTCAATAGAAAGCACAAATCTTGTTGCACTACTTAATTGATCTGCATTAACTGAAAAAGTTTGTGGAAATGTAACTGAAGAAAATGTTCCTGTTGAAATAGGTGCTCCGTTTACAATCATCCATCCTTCATAAACATAATCGCTACCTAATGCTTCTAATCCATTAAGATCTAAGGTTAAGTTAGCATTTGTTGTCGCGTTATCATCATCATTACTACAAGATGTAGCAAAAATTCCTATGGCTAATATGGCCAAAAACATTTTTTTAATCATGGTATTATTTTTAAGTATTTTAATTATACTTCAAAATTATACCATGTAGATTATATAAAATGTTAGCTATCTAACATTAAGCACTTTTTTCATGAATTCTAATCTCTTTTCTCGTAAACTCAATGATATTTTCTTCTTTTAACTCGTTTAAAAGAATATTTAATGTTGGTCTAGATGTGCCTATTAAACAAGCTATGTCTTTTTGGGTATATGGATGTTTTATAACTTTATCTCCTGTTTTTTCACAATCATAGCCATAATCCATACATAACTCGTCTAAAAATTCAAGGAGCCGTGTTTTGGCATCTTTAAAAAGTAATAATTGCAAACGTCTTTCAAGTTTTTTTAATTTAAAACCAATAACTTTATATATTTTTAAACTGAAGTTTTGATTGTTTCGCATTAAGTCATGCATCGTATTAACTCCCACGGGACAAATACTAGTGCTATTATCAATGGATTGTGCAAATTCCTCTCGTTTTGAGTCACCTAAAATAGCTGTTTCTCCAAATATTTCACCACGTGTTAAAATAGCTTTTACAATTTCGTCGCCTTCTTCGCTGTAATAACCAATTTTTACTTTTCCTTTTTCTATAAGATAAACTTTGTTAGCAGAATCTTCTTCAAAATAAATGTAATCTTTCTTTTTGTAAGCATCAAAATCATGCTCAGCTTTATAGGCTTTGAATTTATGGGGACAAAGTACCTTGAAAAGATTGACATCGTCAAAACACCAAAGTGATTTCATTATGTTTATTCGTTTTGTTAGATATTATAAAGTCGAAAAAAATAGTCTATACTTACGAAAAGCGCATAAAAAAACCTCCACAGATTGGAGGTTTAACTTTATATATTTAGAATATCTATTCTTCTTCGTCAGTTGATTTTTCATCTTCATCATCTGATAATATGTCTAACATGTTATGTTGTTGCAATAAATTATACCATTGAATCACTTTTTTAATATCACTGGCATAAACTCTATCTTCATCATAATCTGGTAAAACATTAAAGAAATATTCTTCTAATTTATCTTTACTGTCTTTTGCTTTAACTGCAGTTGGCTCACCGTTTTCTTTCTTTTTTATATTCTTAAAAACTTGGCGTAAAGGCACTTCTTCAGTTAATGTATAAATGGCAATTTCACTTAAAACACTTACATTATTTTGTACGCTAACAGAAATTCGCTTATTATCTACTAATGACTCCGCAACAAAACCTCCTCGTGTTTGAGTTATTAACTTGTATAACCCGGATTTTCCTGAAATTGAAATAACTTTATCTAAACTCATAAATTAATTTTTGAAAAGCGCAAATATCAAGTGTTTATTAATGTATTGCAAATATTATCGTTTCTTTTTTTGGTCAGGAAAACGCATTCTGTAATCTACATCTATTTTCCCTTTCGATATGTTGGTAAGCCTACCTTTTATTAAACGCTTTTTTAAATTTGAAAGTTTATCTGTGAATAAAATGCCTTCTATATGATCGTATTCATGCTGAATCACTCTGGCTATCAAACCATCAAAAGACTCTTTATGTGGTTTAAAATTTTCATCAAGATACTCAATTGTAATGTTTGGTTTTCTAAATACATCTTCCCTTATGTCAGGAATACTCAAGCATCCTTCATTAAAAGCCCACTCATCACCTTCTTCTTCAACAATTTTAGCATTAATAAAAACGCGCTTAAAACCGTTTAAAGTGTCTTGCTCTTCTTTGGTTAAAACGTCATCATCAGCAAAAGGTGTCGTATCAACTAAAAATAAGCGAATAGACAGGCCAATTTGAGGTGCAGCAAGACCAACGCCATAGGCATTATACATGGTCTCGAACATGTTTTCTAAAAGTATATCGAAATTAGGATAATCTCTAGTGATTTCTTTAGATTTCTTCTTTAAAACTGGGTCTCCGTAGGCTACAATTGGTAAAATCATTCTGCGTAATATTAATATTTGCAAAAATACAATACTTATACTTTATGCGTTGTATTTAACAAAAAATTATTCTTTTGGAAATATAATTATTTTGAATACAAATAGCTTTGCAAAATAAGTGTTGCACTAATTTCATCTATCAGTGCTTTATTTTTTCGCTGATTCTTTTTTAAACCACTATCAATCATGGTTTGGAATGCCATTTTAGATGTAAAGCGTTCATCAATACGTTTTATAGGGATATTTGGAAACGCTTTTTCTAACTTAGATATAAAAGGTAAAATATGTACTTCACTTTCAGAAGCTGAATTATCCATTTGTTTTGGCTCACCGACTAAGAATAGTTCGACAGTTTCTTTGGTGGTATAATCTTTTAAAAATTGAAGCAAATGTTTGGTAACAACTGTAGTTAATCCAGAAGCTATAATTTGCAACTCATCAGTTACAGCAATACCTGTTCTTTTCGTACCAAAATCAATCGCCAAAATTCTTGCCATATTTTCTTTTTTGTAAAAATAACAAAGAATCTTTTAAGATTCTGTGTTTAGTTTCCCGATTTATTCATAGGTTACTATTTTATAATAATGAATTCATGAATCATACGATTACTCGGGAATGAAAATTTCAAAGGAAATCTTGAGAATAATAATTCTCAAAAATTACTTCTCAATTAAAACGAGAAAGGCCATCCTTTCGGACAGCCTTTCTCAATAGTTAACCTTAATTATTAATACTTGAACATTATCTTTTAAACGCTAGTAGCTTTGTTTATTCCTTTAAATACTAAATTGATGTTACTAACTTTTCTTTTATGGTTTAAGTAAATTCTAATATCACTAGAACTACGAGCTATCGTTTTATTTATTTTGGTAGCATCAATTAACAATGAATCGTTTTCTTTAATAGTATTAACCGCTGTAGTTACAGTAGCTATTTCATCATCAATAGAAAAAGAAATAGTTTTATTAGTTTCAATCTCTACAACTGCAGATGTGCTTTGAGCATTCCCGATAGAGAAGGTAAGTAATAAAGTTAATAATATGTAAAAATTTGTTTTCATTCGTTTATCATTGTTTGATGGTTCAAATATATAAACAGATGATAGGTGTACCACAAAATATTAGTTGTAGAACCCTGTATTTTCGTTAACTAGAGAAGCTACAAATTTTTATCGATGAATAGTTTAAAAGCGTATTTTATCGCTCAAATGCACTTTAATGTGTTTTTTATCGAGGCTAGATTCGTTTAGAAGATAAAATGCACAATTCTATCCTTTAAAAACCACTAATAAATTGAATATTTCTTATGGAATACTACTTATTATTATGGCTATTTCAATGCCTTTTTAAATGATAGCCATTATATTTGTCAAAAATTATAATAGCAATGACTGAACTACAACAAATCATAGAGAAAGCTTGGGATAATAGAGCTCTTTTAAAAGAAGAACGGACAACCACAGCAATAAGAAATGTAATAGATTTATTAGATCAAGGTGAATTAAGAGTTGCAGAACCAATTTCTGGTGGTTGGCAGGTTAACGAATGGATAAAAAAAGCTGTTGTTTTATATTTCCCAATTCAAAAAATGGAAACTTTAGAATCTGGAATTTTTGAATATCATGATAAAATTCCATTAAAGAAAAACTTTGCTGAACGCGGCATTAGAGTGGTTCCCAATGCGGTTGCACGTCATGGCGCATATATTTCTCCTGGAACCATATTAATGCCCAGTTATGTAAATATTGGAGCTTATGTAGATAAAGGTACTATGGTTGATACTTGGGCAACTGTTGGTAGCTGTGCTCAAATTGGTAAAAATGTCCATTTATCGGGTGGTGTTGGTATTGGTGGTGTTTTGGAGCCTTTACAAGCTGCACCTGTAATTATTGAAGATAATGCCTTTATTGGCAGCCGTTGTATAGTTGTTGAAGGTGTGCGAGTTGAAACTGAAGCTGTTTTAGGAGCTGGAGTGATTTTAACAATGAGTACAAAAATAATTGATGTCACTGGTGATGAGCCAATTGAATATAAAGGTGTTGTTCCAGCGCGTTCTGTAGTTATTCCAGGTAGTTATGCAAAAGAATTTCCTTCTGGCAGCTATAATGTACCTTGTGCATTAATTATTGGAAAACGTAAAGAGAGTACAAATAAAAAAACATCGTTAAATGATGCGCTTCGTGAGCATAGTGTTGCGGTATAAAAGAAGTTGGCAGTGTTCAGTAAGCATTTAGCAGTCTTCAGTCGGCAGTACTTACTCGGATATCAAAAAGTTTGTTAAAAACTGTAAACGGCATACTGGAGACTATAAAATGAAAATTCTAATTATACAACAAAAAATGATTGGTGATGTGCTAACAAGCAGTATTTTGTTTGAGGCATTAAAAAAAAAGTACCCTAAATCTGAATTGCATTATCTAATAAATTCGCATACATATCCAGTTGTTGAAAACAACCCTTTTATAGATAAGTTTATTTTTTTTACACCCGAAATGGAGAAAAATAAGCTCAAATTCTACGGTTTTCTAAAATCTATAAGGCGTGAGAAATATGATGCTATTGTTGATGTTTATGGAAAGTTAAGTAGTGCTTTAATAACGCTTTTTGCCAAAGCCAAAATAAAATCTGCATATTACAAAAAGCATACTTCTTTTATATTTTCTAATACTTTTAAACGTTTAACACAACCTGTGAACAATGCAAGTTTAGCCGTGGAAAACAGATTGAAATTATTAGAACCATTAAAAGTTGAATTTACAAATATTTCTACTAAAATATATTTAAAGAATGATGAGATTGAAACATCTAGACATTTTTTAGAAACTCATAAAATTGATTTAACAAATCCGCTTTTCATGATTAGTGTTTTAGGTAGCACCCAACAGAAAACCTATCCTTTAAATTATATTGCAGAACTAATTGATGTAATAGCAGAATATAAAAACTCACAAATACTATTCAATTATATACCAAAACAGGAAGTTGATGCAAGAAAGGTTTATAATTATTGTAAAGCAAGCACTCAAAAAAAAATATTTTTTAATGTATATGGCAAAAGCTTAAGAGAGTTTTTAGCAATTACTAAACACTGTAGTGCATTAATAGGTAATGAAGGAGGTGCAAACAATATGGCTAAAGCTTTAAACATTCCAACCTTTACCATATTTTCACCGTATTTAAATAAGAAAAATTGGTTTGGTGAAGTTGAAACCAAAACTCATGTTGCGATACATTTATCAGATTTTATAAAATTTAATGAAGTAGACCGAGCAAATGCTAAACAAAATCCTGAAGCTTATTATTTAAAACTTGAACCAAATTTTATAAAACCTCAACTTAACTCTTTTTTAAGTACTTTAGATAAATGCAATACAAGTTTTTAATTTATATATCGTATAGTTATGCTGTTCCTATTGGAAATCCTCTAGAAGAAGATATTAAAAACAGAGGATTTGAAGTGCAATGGTTTAGTGATCTAGAAGATGGAAACAAAGCGTTACATAATAAATCGAATGTCTTAAAAAACATAAAAGATGTAATACATTACAAACCTGATATTGTTTTAGCTGCTACCGATGATGTACCAGATTTTATTACAGGTATAAAGGTTCAGATATTTCATGGATTTCTATCTTTCAAACGACTTGAAAAGAAAAATGTAGAAGCACATTTTAGAATTAGAGGTTTTTTTGATTTGTATTGTACACAAGGGCCATCTAGCACAAAGGGTTTTAAATTACAACAAAACAAATACCCCCATTTTGAAATTATAGAAACTGGTTGGAGTAAGGTAGATCCTTTATTTCCAATTGAAAAAAAGGAAATAACGAATACAATAATGATCGCCTCAACATTTACTGAACGTTTAAGTTTAGCTTATAACGATGCTATTTTTAATGACATTAAAAGATTATCAAATTCTGGAAATTATAATTTTTTGCTGGTTTTACATCCTAAGCTCCCTGAACAGCTAAAGGCGAAATGGGAAACTTTAAACAATAAAAATTTCACGTATTACAATACTACTGATTTAATTCCACTGTTTAAAAAAGCTGATATCATGTTTGCAGACACAACTTCAGCCATTCAAGAGTTTTTAGTCCAAAAAAAACCAGTTGTTACATTCAATCACACCATAAAACATAATTATTTAATTCATGTAGACAAAGTATCAAATATTGAAGCTGCGTTAAATCTTGCTTTATCATACCCTAAAGATCTGCTAAAAAATATTGATGTTTTTATTGATGAACTTCATCCTTACTTTGATGGAAAATCTAGTAAACGCGTTATAGAAACTACAATTGATTTTCTTCACAAGGATAAGCGTTATTTAAAATCTAAGCCATTAAATTTGTTACGTAAGTACAAAATGCGAAAGCGCCTAAAGCATTTCACATTAAAAAGTTTCAATAAACCCTATACCATTTTAAAAGATTTAAATGCATAAAATAACAGCTATAATTCCAACAGGAAACGAAATCCATAACATAGAAGCTGTTATTGCTTCGGTTGATTTTGCAGATGAAATTTTAGTGGTAGATAGCTTCAGTACCGATGGTACTTATGAAAAAGCACAAGAGTTAGCTACAAAAGTGATTAGACGAAAATACCAATATTCGGCTTCGCAAAAAAATTGGGCAATTCCGCAGGCTACTCATGAATGGATTTTATTAGTTGATGCAGATGAACGTGTTATTACTGAGTTAAAAGAAGAAATCATACATATCTTAAGTCAGCCAAAACAAGAACATGATGCTTATTGGATAGGAAGAATAAATCACTTCATGGGAGAACGTGTACATTATAGTGGTTGGCGAAATGATAGTGTTATTCGTTTATTTAAACGTGACTTATGCAAATATGAAGACAAACATGTACATGCAGAAATTATTGTTCAGGGCACTGTAGGTCATTTAAAAAATAAACTTTACCATAACACATACATTACTTTTGATAAGTATTTAGAAAAAATGAATCGCTATGCATGGTGGCAAGCTAAAGATTATGATAAAAAAACGGGACTGATAACACCTTATCATTTAGTCATCAAACCATTTTGGGGTTTCATTAAACATTATATTATACAAAGTGGCTTTAGAGATGGTATGGTAGGTTTCACCATAGGTTGTGTACAAAGCTATGTCATTTTTATGCGTTACGTAAAGCTTTGGTTATTGCGTAGAAATAGAGAGTAATATTTTTATCTCCAGAAAAAATATTTTTTCTTAAAATTTTCTCTATTCGTATATTTTGATGAAAATTCAATGGAAAAATCATGCATTCTTTCCCTTATTTCCTTTTCGTTCTTATTAGGATATAATTTTGCATACTCATTACTTATTACCTCAAGTATTTTATCTCTTGGAGATAGTTTTGCGAAATTTTTCATTCGGTCATCAAAAATCATTGGCATAAATTTCATTCTATTTAAATCTACTAAATAGAAATCGTAAGTATCCTCATCAATTTTTTTAATCAATGTATTTCCTGGAGAATGGTCTAAAAAATTTATTTGATTTTCATGAAGCTGAAAGGTAAAACGGGTGAACTGTCTAATAATATTTTCAAAATCAGGATAATCGTTATTTCTTGTTAATTCTCTGATCGTAAAATCGTATTTAAACTGCTCACTAACATAAAAACTTTTTTTAAAGAAAAGGAAGTTCGTATATTCAAAAAAAGCAATAGGTAATGGTGTGTTAATACCTGAATTTAAAAGCCTGTTAGCATATTCAAAAGAACGCCTTGCTTTAGATTTTCTAAAATATTTATATACTATTTGATTAACAATGTTAGGAGTTTTAAAAGCTTTTATATTTAATTCTACGTTATTTATAGGAATTATTTTAATTACATTTCTTGTACCTACTCCGTTCTTGTAAGTGTTGAAATTATGAATTATTTCGCTTAACTCACTATCTTCTATAAGCTTTTGGGTTTTATTAAAAAACTTAAATTCTTTCATTTTACTGATTTGAAGAAAGGTCCAATCACCTTGAAAATTATATATTTTTAACGTTTTAAATACTCATAGAATAGCAATAATTAAACTTATATACTAAGAAATTTGTATCATTGCAAATATAGGTTAAAAAACAAATTTATATGTTTAATCATTTTTTAATAACTCGATTTAATCTTAAAAGATCTGATTGGAAAACTAATAAAAATAATGAGGAAGTATTAACAGATGAATGGCATAAGAACCGTTTTAACCTTTTTACTAATTTTTGCTTCCCTTCCGTAGCTTCCCAAACCAATAAAAACTTTGAATGGCTTGTTTTTTTTGATAGTTCAACAACCAAAGTATATAGAGATTTAATAAAAACCTTAGAGGTTAAACTGCCTAATTTTAAGCCTTTTTTTATTGACGGCATGGATCAGTTTTTACCATCTTTAAAATCATATATATCTAAATTCAATGAAGATTTTATTATTACCAGCGGTTTGGATAATGATGATTGTATAAGTAAGAATTACATAAAAGAAGTTCAAGCTAACTTTAACAAACAAGATTTTTTAGCTTTAGATTTTGTTGATGGTTATACATTACAAATATCACCTAATGGCAAACTTGGGAAAAAACTACATCAATACAACCCATTTATTTCTCTCATAGAAAAAAACACAAACGCTCAAACAGTATGTAACGTTTCACATAGATTATGGAAAAAAGAAAAACGCATATTACAAATTAAAAATAAACGAGTTTGGTCATCGGTTATACATCAGGAAAATAAAGTCAATGAATTTACAGGATTTGGAAATGTGAATGAAACTGATTTTTTTGAAAACTTCATTATTTCGGATGAAAAAAGAAGTTTTTTACAAAAAAATATTATTCCACAAAAAAAATGGATTATATCAAGTACAATTAATAACTGCTCATCGCATTGGAATATCATTTTTAAAAATTTCAAGAAACAATTAGGGCTTTATAATTAGCATACAATTAGATAATATATACTATATGGATTACGAAAACAAACCCACTGGTTATTATGACAATAATAGAGAAGAGATGTTATCATTTTTACCTAAAAATTATAAAACCGTTTTAGATGTGGGTTGTGCAGATGGTTCTTTTGCGAAAAGTATAAAGGACAGAAGTGGAGCCGAAGTTTGGGGTGTAGAGTATATGCCTGATGAAGCTGAAAAAGCCAGTTCTAAAATTGACAAAGTCTTATCTGGTGCCATTGAGGTTTGTATGGAAAAAATACCTAATAACTATTTTGATGTTATTTATTTTAATGATGTGTTAGAGCACCTTGTCGATCCTTACGTAGTTTTAGATAAAATGAAATATAAGCTTTCAGACAATGGTATTGTAATTAGTTCTATTCCAAATATGAGATACCATAGAGCTTTAAAAGAGTTAGTAATTAAAAAAGATTGGAAATATGCAGAGCATGGTACATTAGACAAAACTCATCTTCGTTTTTTTACAAAAAAAAGTATATATAGAATGTTTGAGGAAGCTGGTTACCATGTTACAACTCATAAAGGTTTAAATCCAAGCAAGTCTTTAAAACCATGGCTATATAACATACCTTTTTTATTTACTGCTTTAGATATCAGATATCTTCAATTTGTAACTATTGCTCAAGCAAAATAGAATTATTAATGAAAATAACTGTTATTAGTTTAGATAATTGGGGTTACAACAAATATATAATTGACGAGCTGAATACCTATGACTTTATAGAAACAAATCATATTAATTTCGATACGTTTATTTATCAATATCCATCAATATTCCATAGAATTTTTAATTTCTTTTTAAAAAGCATTTTTAATTTTAATCTAAAGCGTAATCATCTCAACAAAATAATTTTAAATCAAATAAAAAAATTAGGCCATCAGGATAAAATATTGGTAATCAAATCAGATTTTCTATCTATAAAAACAATCAAAAAATTAAAAGAAAACACTTCTGAGTTAATAGCCTTTTACAACGATAATATAGAAAGATGTCCAAGAATAAAACAAGTCTATTCTTATTTCGATACAAATTATTCATTTGAAAGAACCGATGTGGAAAAATATGGTTTCAATTTTATTTCAAACTATATATATCACGATCATCTTTCAAATAAACCAGATTTGAAAACAAAAACTATCTACGAAGTATTTAATATTTCCTCAATTGGAAAACGTAATAATACAATAGAAAACATAGCAATAGTTTTAGATAAAATAAATATAAAATATAAGATTATTATTGTTGGGAAAAAAGATTATCAGCCAAAAGGACAAATTCTATATCAAGGAAATAAAATAGATATTAAAGGTGTTAATCAACTTATTTCTGAATCGCGCACGTTGCTTGATGTACATAGGAAAGGTCAATCTGGATTAACTTTTAGAGTTTTGGATAGTTTAGCTTATCAAAAAAAACTAATTACAACAAATCCAGATATTAAAAACTATGATTTCTATAACCCTAAGAATATTTTAATCATTGATTCTGAAAATGTAAAGATACCCAGTTCCTTTTTTAAAAATGACTATGAGACTATTCCGCAGGATATTTATTATAATTATACATCAAAAAATTGGGTAAAAACAGTCTTTCAACTGAACTAATAAAATGAATTCTGAAAATAAATAGTTGAAATTTTAAATGAAGGAGGAATAATTCTATACCCAACAGATACCATTTGGGTAATTGGTTGTGATACTAATAGTGTTGAAGCTATTCAAAAAAATTACAAACTCAATAAAAGAGTTGAAACCAAAGCCATGATATGTTTAGTTGCTGTTTTAAAAATGCTAAAACACTTTGTAAAACATGTACCAAGTGCAACCCAATATATTATTGAGATAAGTGATAAGCCTTTAACAATAATCTACGACGATGCTCAAAACCTAGTATCAAATTTAATTACGAATGATGGTACTATTTCTATAAGAATTCCAGATGATGATTTTTGTTATTGGCTTACAAGAAAATTAAATGGCGTCGTAGTTTCAACATCTGCAAATATTAGCCCTAAGCCCACTCCAAAATCATATAAAGAAATTGCTCCAGCCATTTTAAAAGGTGTAGACTATGTTGTAAATTTGCATCACGAAAAAATCTGCAACAAACCGTCATTAATAATTAAATTGAGTAATAATGGTTTGGTTAAAGTGATTCGAGAATAAATTGAGCCACGAATACACGAATATTTATGTCTAACATTATCTATAAAGATGAAAGTTATGCAATAGTTGGTGTTTTGTTTGACGTCTATAATAATTTAGGATCTGGTTTTTCTGAAATAGTATATAAAGATGCTTTAGAATATGAATTAAAAAAATTAAAAATTCCTTTTCAAAGAGAAAAAGAATATAAAGTGACTTATAAAGACATTACGTTGAAGCATAAGTTTTACGCTGATTTTGTGGTTTTTGATAAAATTATTTTAGAAATAAAATCCGTTGAAAACTTACACGATAAACATATTGCGCAGTGTATAAATTATTTAAAAGTATCAAATAACAAATTAGCCATTTTAGCTAATTTTCATAAAGATTTATTAGACCACAAAAGAATCGTTTTATAAATAACAATAGTAAAAAAAGACCGACTGAAAAACATTCGTGTATTCGTGGCATTAAAAAAATGAATTACAAAGACGCATTACATCATCCTATATTTAAAATCATTTCAAAATCTGCTGAAGAACTTCAAATAGAGTCTTTTGTAATTGGTGGTTTTGTACGTGATTTTCTTTTGAAGCGTGGTGATGCTAAAGACATTGATGTAGTTGCCATTGGAGATGGCATTAAACTAGCACAGCAGGTTGCCAAAAACCTTCCTAATAAACCCAAAGTTCAGATTTTTAAAACTTACGGCACTGCCATGTTAAGGCATGATGATATCGAAATTGAATTCGTAGGTGCTCGAAAAGAATCTTACACTGAAGATAGCAGAAATCCTGCTGTTGAAAATGGATCTTTAGTAGATGACCAAAACCGCAGAGATTTTACAATTAACGCACTAGCATTAAACTTAAAGGCCCAACGTTTTGGTGATTTAATCGACCCTTTTAATGGTATTAAAGATTTAGAGAACAAAATCATAAAAACCCCTCTAAATCCAGATATTACTTATAGCGATGACCCATTACGCATGTTACGTGCTATACGTTTTGCTACACAACTTGGTTTTACTATTGAAGATAAATCACTTGAATCTATAACAAAAAATAGTGATAGAATAAAAATCATTACTAACGAGCGCATTGTTACCGAACTTCATAAAATACTTGAAAGTAAAAGACCATCCATAGGATTTTTACTATTAGAAACAACAGGATTATTAAAACATATTTTACCAGAATTAACAGCTTTAAAAGGTATTGATGAAGTTGAAGGGCAACGCCATAAAGATAATTTTTATCATACTTTAGAAGTGGTTGACAACATAGCGTTAAACACCAATGATCTCTGGTTACGTTGGGCAGCTTTATTGCATGATATTGGAAAAGCGCCAACAAAAAAGTTTAGCAAAAAAGTAGGGTGGACATTTCATGGGCATGAATTTGAAGGCTCAAAAATGGTCTACAAATTATTTAAAAGATTAAAAATGCCATTGAATGATAAAATGAAGTTTGTTCAAAAAATGGTATTAATGAGTTCTAGACCTATTGTTTTAGCTGAAGATATGGCTACAGATTCAGCGGTACGTCGTTTGGTTTTTGATGCTGGCGATTATGTTGACGATTTAATGGTATTGTGCGAAGCAGATATTACAACCAAGAATCCTAAAAAATTCAATAAGTATCATAACAATTTTAAAATTGTAAGAGAAAAAATTGTTGAAGTTGAAGAACGTGATCATGTTAGAAATTTTCAACCACCAGTTTCAGGTGAGGAAATAATGAACACCTTCAATATAAAACCATCACGTGACATTGGTATCATTAAAGAGGCGATAAAAGAAGCTATTCTTGAAGGTGACATTCCAAATGAGTATGATGCTGCTTACCAATTAATGCTGGAAACGGGTAAAAAATTAGGACTCAAATCTAACATTGATTTATGATTAAGCTTGTTAGAACAAATTCAGAAAATAAAGATTTTGTCCGTTTAGTGGAATCTTTAAACAACTATTTAAAAATTGTTGATGGCGATGAACATGATTTTTACAATCAATACAATAATATTGATGTCTTAAAACACGTGGTAGTGGCATATAAAAATGAAATTCCATTAGCTTGTGGTGCATTTAAAGCTTTAGATGAAACCACTATTGAAATTAAACGTATGTTTACCCAAATTGATGCTCGAAGTAATGGTATGGCTTCCAAAGTTTTGAAAGAATTAGAAAAATGGTCAATAGAGCTATCTTATAAAACTTGTGTTTTAGAAACTGGAAAGAGACAAACAGAAGCCGTTTCGTTTTATAAAAAAATGAATTATTCCATAATTCCAAATTACGGACAATACAAAAACATAACGAATAGTTTATGTTTTAAAAAAGTATTTAAATAAACTATAGTCACCTCGAGCGCAGTCGAGAGGTTATTAATATTAACAGGTCTCGACTGCGCTCGACCAGACAGATATGAAAAAGGATAATAAGAAAGTAATTTACTGGCTTTTAGCAGGATGTATATTAATTTTCATCATGGTTGTTGTTGGCGGTATTACCAGACTTACACATTCTGGTTTATCTATTTCAAACTACAAATTGATTTCAGGCACTATTCCGCCAATGAATGATGTTGAATGGCAAACCGCTTTTGATTTGTATAAACAATATCCAGAATATCAAAAACTAAACCATCAATTTACACTTCAAGATTTTAAAGATATTTATTTCTGGGAATGGCTCCATCGTGTTATTGGAAGGTTTATAGGTTTGGTGTTTTTATTACCATTTTTATACTTTTTAATAACAAAGCAGCTCACTAAACCTACCATAAAAAAAGCTATAATTTTGTTAGGTTTAGGTGCGTTTCAAGGATTTTTAGGCTGGTATATGGTTAAAAGCGGTTTAGTGGATAATCCAGACGTAAGTCATTATAGATTAGCAGCACATTTAACAACCGCATTTATAACGTTTGCTTACACCTTTTGGGTGGCTTTGGATTTAATGTTCCTATCGAAAAAAGAAATAAATACATCATTTAGAAATTTAATCCGATGGGGATTAGTGCTTTTAGTAATACAAATCATTTATGGGGCCTTTGTAGCTGGTTTAGATGCAGGGTTTATCCACAATCATTGGCCAATGATGAGCGAGGGAAAATTTATTCATGAAACTGTTTACATAGAACAAAACCCAGTTTATAAAAACTTTATTCAAGGTAAAAGTGGTGTACAGTTTGTGCATAGAATTTTAGCTTTTGTGGTTCTTGGTTTTATTATTTCAATCTTTATAAAGTCCAAAAAAATGAGTCTAACAAGTTACCAATTTAAAGGTGTAAATATCCTTTTAATAATGGTTGGCATTCAATTCTTGCTTGGTGTTTTTGCCATACTATTACAAGTTCCTGTTTGGCTAGGTGTGGCACATCAAATCGGTGCTTTTTTCTTGTTAAGCGCCATAACATTTACACTTCATAGATTTAGTAAGTAAAACTATTTTTTGTTAAGATTCCCGCCTTCACGAGAATGCCAATTTCAACGGATATTACTAGATTAAGCCTAGTGAAATTCTTTTTGAATAATTTAAAAAAAGCTACCTTTGTAGCATAATTTGCTATTCATGATTTACAGATTTAGAATTATTTTAGATAATGATACCGATGAAGATATCTTTCGCGATTTAGAAATTCGTGAAACCGATACGCTTGAAGATTTACACAATATCATCACACAATCTTTTGGATTTGATGGTACAGAAATGGCATCATTTTACTTAAGTAACGATACTTGGGACCAAGGTGAAGAAATTTCATTGTTTGATTTAAGTGAAGATGCTTCAGCACGCTTGATGAATGAAACTTCATTAGACAGTGTGGTGCATGAAGTGCAGACAAAACTTATTTATGTTTATGACTTTATGAGTATGTGGACCTTTTATGTGGAATTAGCTGAAATAGTTGATGAAACTGAAGGTAATGACTATCCTAACCTTATGTTTGTTCAAGGTCAAGTTCCAGATACAGCACCTGAAAAATTATTTGAAGCTGATGAGGATGAAGATTATAACGAATTTGAAGATGGTATTGATGTAGATGATTATGAGGATTTAGACTTTAACGAAAACTGGAATTAACATTACGTTTTTTTCTTAAATTTTCTGGATTTACATTTTCATAGTTCCGTGTTAAAAATTCTAACGAGTATTTTAGAATTTCACCCATATTTTTACTCTTTTTGAAATTGATATCATGAGTATATTCAAAAATGGTCGTTTTCAACATTTTCACGTGCTCTTTTGTTGAAATTTCATCTAATTCCATACAATTCACTAATCTTGCCACGCGTTTATGAAAACTTTTCAAGCGTTTAACCAATATAGAGCGTTCTTCAGTTTTATACTGGTCTATAGACATTTTTTGAATGCTATTTGCTACTAGTTTCACCATTTCATAATTTTCTTTAAAGAATTGAGGCCTGTAAATATTAAACTTACCCTCATAAGATTGTTGGTCAAAATCTATAGCTCTAATCTTATATACCACATGATCAAAATCATGAGTTGGCACAATTACATAATTATACGAACGCATATCTCCTAAAAGCCTAATCATGCAACGTTCATTAAATTTTACAAATTCTTTGGCTATTTGAGATTTCTCAGATTTATCACATTTAGGCAAAAAATTCTTGATGAATTCATCTCCAGGAATTCCTGCAATATGTTCTTCAATTAAAGTGTTTTTATATACCAGAAAGTTTAAATTATACGGCGACAACATGTGTTCTAACTCCAAGCCATAAATACGAGAGGCATCAGCAATTTTTACATAGAAATACGTGTAATTATCATTTAAAACATTTCTAACTTTAATTCTGAAAGGTTTTGAGTTTCCAAAGGTGCAATAATCAATAGCATCAACATTTAAAAAAGGTAAGATGTTCTCATTACCATCAGAATGGAAAATGGTATAAACTTTCTTTAATGCCGCATCTATTTCCTGCCTTTCAAATTCATTATAATACACACGAATCCACAGCGTATCAATTTCGTCTTTATCATAAACTACTATGGATCCTTGAAAGCGTAACAAATCATCATAAAAAATAGGAATTTTCACATTCCTGTTATATCTCGAAAGATAATCGTGTAACTTAGCCGATATTGGAAATGATGGTTTTTTTTTTGATATTTTTAAATCTTGCATAAGGCTCAAACTTATTCAAATTTAATGTTTTTATACTTATTCTTGTAACAAAAATTGAAGACTCTCGTCATATTTAAACAACTAACCAACGCTGGCTTCTTATGCTAGCAAAAAAAAATATAGTTTGGAATCTATACTTACAATTAACAACCTAACAAAAAAATTCGGGTATTTAACCGCCGTTAAAGATTTATCTTTTACTATAAACAAAGGTAATGTTTATGGCATTTTAGGTCCTAATGGAAGCGGAAAATCAACTACTTTAGGTATAGTGCTTAACGTAGTTAATAAAACCGAAGGTGATTTTCATTGGTTTGATGGCAACACCTCAACACACGATGCTTTAAAGAAAGTAGGCGCTATTATAGAGCGACCAAATTTTTATCCATACATGACAGCAGCACAAAATTTAAAACTGGTTTGCAAAATTAAAGGTGTGGATTATAGTAAAATAGTTGAAAAATTAGAAATAGTTGGACTTTTAGAACGCAAGGATAGTAAATTCAGAACCTATTCTTTAGGTATGAAACAACGTTTAGCTATCGCTTCTGCCCTATTAAACGAACCAGAAATATTAATTCTTGATGAACCTACAAACGGATTAGACCCTCAAGGTATTCATCAAATTAGAGAAATAATAAAAGAAATTGCAGCCAAGGGAACCACCATTTTATTAGCATCTCATTTACTTGATGAAGTGGAGAAAGTATGCTCTCATGTGGTTGTGCTTCGCAAAGGCGTAAAATTATATTCTGGTAGGGTTGATGAAATGATTTCTAGTCATGGTTTTTTTGAGCTAAAATCTAATAAAGACACGGAGTTAGTTAAATTATTGAAAAATCATAAGTCATTTGGAAAAGTAAAAGTCCAAGATAATTTGGTTACAGCGTTTTTAATTGAACCTATGAGATCTGAGGATTTTAATAAATATATTTTTGAACAAGGTATAATATTAACGCACTTAGTACAACGTAAAGAAAGTTTAGAAGAGCAATTTTTACAATTAACTGATAACAAAAACTAACCAGAATGTTACGACTTTTAAATTTAGAATTACAAAAATTATTGCTTAACAGAACTAGTAAAATACTCATTTTTGTATCGTTTATTTTACCATTTTTTGTGATATTGCTTTCATCAATAAAAATTAATGTTTTTGGTTTTTTTACATTAGAATTAGGTGAATTAGGCATTTTTAACTTCCCAATTATTTGGCATTTAACTACTTTTTTCGCATCGCAATTTAAGTTCTTTTTTGCTATTGTTGTAGTAAGTATGATTGGAAATGAATACAGTAATAAAACTATTAAACAAAACCTTATTGATGGTTTAAGCAAGAAAGAATTTATACTTTCAAAGTTTTACACCATTGTATTCTTTTCTTTAGTTTCAACGATACTTATTGGTTTAATTTCATTCTGTATTGGCTTATACTATTCCAGCTATACGGAAGCTTCTATTATATTTAGAGAAACAGAATTTTTATTAGCTTATTTTGTTAAATTAATTGGTTTCTTTAGTTTATGTTTATTTTTTGGAATGTTAGTAAAACGTTCTGCATTTGCATTAGCCTTTCTATTTATACTATATATCTTAGAATGGATATTATTTGGCTTAATGGCTTGGAAATTAGACACGAGTTTAGCTGAAAAGATTCAAAATTTCTTTCCACTTAAATCTATGTATAAATTAATTGATCAACCATTCCAGAGAATTGCCATGACAAAGTTTCCAGATAAAGGAGAACTGGCTTATGATTATGGAGCACATGGATATGAATTTATTATCGTTTTATGTTGGACAGCCTTATTCATCTTTTTATCGTTAAGATTATTAAAAAGACGAGATTTATAATATCTTTGGTAGCTTTTGCTACTGAAAAATGAAAAAAACTGTATTATTCGTAATTTTTAGTCTAATTGGACTATTGATTTATACCCAAAATGAAGCCTCTAATTGGTACTTTGGCGAGAATGCTGGTTTGTCATTTGACCTTAGTGGCAATCGAATTATAAATAAAACTGACGGCCAACTTAATACTAGAGAAGGCTGTTCATCAATTTCTGATGTAGACGGAAATTTATTGTTTTATACAGATGGCGTAACGGTTTGGAATCGAGACCATTTACAAATGGTTAATGGATTCGCATTGCAGGGAGATTCGTCAAGCACCCAATCGGCAATAATTGTTCCTAAGCCGGCTTCAACATCTATTTACTATATTTTTACTGTTGATAATGGCATTGATGGTGTAAACTATGGACTAAACTTTTCAGAAGTTGATATGACCCTAAATGGCGGTCTAGGAGCTGTAACCATAAAAAACACAAATTTACTTCCGTTATGTTCTGAAAAAATCACTGCTGTTTTAAAAGACTGTTTAACAGAAGCTCTATGGGTAGTAACATTTGCCCCAGAAAATGTCACACAACAAGCTTTTACCACTTATCACGCCTTTGAAATAAGTGACATGGGTGTAAACACTACTTCAGTAAAATCCACCTTCACTAATCAAATTACCGAGCCTAGAGGCTACTTAAAACTTTCTCCAGATGGCACAAAAGTAGCTTGTGCCAATGTAAAGAGTGGTTTATTCTTATATGATTTTGATGCTGCCTCAGGGACCTTATCCAACGAAACGAGTCTTTCTATAAATTCCGATAACGGAGGTGCTTTTTCCTATGGAATTGAGTTCTCACCAAATAGTAAACTTTTATATGTTCATGCTTCAAATGATTTTTTCGATTTTGAAAATCCAAATAATGCTAACAATCCATCAAACCATACCTCAACTCTAACACAATTTAATTTAACAGAAGTTAATATACAAAGTTCTCAAGTAAATTTAGATTCCAGACAACTCTACCGAGGTGCTTTACAATTGGGGCCTGATGGAAAAATTTATAGAGCATTAAGTGCAACTTATCTTGCAGGATTACCTTTTCTTGGTGTTATTGAAAATCCAAATGTGGTAGGTACAGGTTCCAATTACCAACACAACGCTATTAATTTAGCACCTTCTAGTTCTTCACAAGGCCTACCTCCTTTTATAGCATCCTTTTTTAATACAGAAATTGATATTATAAAAAATGGTAAAAGTTCAATTAATTTGGCTATTTGTGGCGGTGACTCATACACTTTAGTCTCTGCCGACATCCCTGGCGCAACCTATGCATGGTCATTAGATGGTGTTTCTCTATCTGAAACAGACTATGACTTAGAAGTTTTTCAATCAGGACATTACGAGGTTTTTATTGATCCAAATAACGGAGACTGCGCATTCGAAGGACAGGCTTTTGTGAATTTCGTTCCTAACCCAGAAGCTTATAATCATACCTTATTACAATGCGACGAGGATAGTGTTACAGATGGATTTACTATTTTTAATCTTAATCAAGCTAATAATGATTTAACTGGTGGTATTTTAAAACGATCAACTAAATTTTATCTAGATTTTGCTAGAACTATTGAAGTTGATGGGAATTCGTTTAGCAATACATTAAACCCTCAAACCATTTATGTAGAAGTTATAAATGATGTTACGGCGTGTTCAAGTTTTTCAGAATTAATTCTTGAAGTGAGTACTACTGGGGCTAAAGATGCCATTCTAACTAATTGTGATGATGACGGTGTAGAAGATGGGTTTTATAGCTTTAATTTAAGTAATGCAGACAATGATATAGTTGATGGTTTGCCTTCTGGATTGAATATCGCATATTATGAAACTTATAATGACGCGCTTCTAGAAACAAATTCTTTAGCAATGTCATACACTAATACTGTACCTTATTCTCAAATAATTTATGCCCGTGTTGAAAATGTTAACAATTGCTATGGAATTAGTGAAATTTCACTTACTGTTTATGAATTACCTAATATTGAAACAGAAGGTTTTGAGTATTATTGTTTAAATTTTTTTCCAAGTACAATAACAATCGATGCTGCTATATTAAATGATGATCCAAACAATTATTCATACAATTGGTCTAATGGCGATAACACTTATGAAACTCAAATAAATGCACCCGGAGTTTACAAGGTTACTGTAACAAATAGTAATAAATGTTCTAAAGAAAGAACCGTTACTGTAGAACCTTCAAATATTGCTACTTTTCAAATGCCTGCATTTGATGTAAAAGATGCACTGCAAAATAACACTGTAACGGTCTTAGTTTCAGGTGAAGGAATCTATGAATATAGTTTAATTGATGAAAACGATACTACAATAAAACCTTATCAAGATAGTAATGTATTTGACAATGTATATCCAGGTATATATACCGTATCTGTTAAAGATTTTAAAAATGACTGCGGTAGTGTTGATAAAAAAGTTTCAGTTATTGGGTTTCCAAAATTTTTCACCCCTAATAATGATGGTATAAATGATACTTGGCAAGTATTAGGTGTTTCAGAAATGTTTCAGCCTAATTCCAAAATTCATATTTATGATCGATTTGGAAAACTGTTAAAAGAAATTGCACCTACTGAAAAAGGATGGAATGGAACCTTAAACGGTTATGTTTTACCTGCTGATGACTATTGGTTTTCAGTAAAATTACAGGATGGTAGAGTATACAAAAATCATTTCTCACTCAAATATTAATCTATTGAAATACGTCCTGAAAGTTTGTTTAATCTTTACGTTTTCACTGTGTTCAAGTCATATCTTAAGTCAAGAACCTACAGATTGCGTTAATGCCGTTATTGCTTGTGGAAACGCTGATGTCACTCTAGATGTAAGTGGTATTGGAATTCAAGAATTAAATGGTTCAAACACGTGTTCTAGTCAGGAAAACAATAGTATTTGGCTTAGTGTAACCACTATTTCTAGTGGTACCTTAGGATTTACTTTATCACCAAATAGCACAAATATAAATGAAGATTATGATTTCTTTGTGTTCGGACCAAATGTTTCATGTGGGAGCATTGGGCAGGCTCTTAGATGTTCTACAACAAACCCATCTAATGCTGGATTAAGCAACAATTTAACAGGCATGAATGGAACTGAAACAGATACCTCTGAAGGTCCTGGACCAAATGGTAATAGCTTTGTAAGATGGCTGAATGTAAATGCTGGCGATACTTATTTTATTGTTATTGATAGACCTGTTGGTAACAGCCCGTTTAGTTTAGAATGGACTGGTACTGCTTCATTTTCTGAACCTCCAAGTGATGAATCTGGTACATCTGGAGCCGCCTTAGATTTTGAAAAATGTGATGACCTTGCACCTTTTTCTGATGGATTTGCAGATTTTAATTTATCAGACAATACGGCTAGTATAATCGGAACTCAAACCAATGTTACAGTTACATACCATGAATCTGCAAGTGATGCTAATATTAGTATTAACCCATTAGTAAGTCCTTACATAAATATTACAAACCCTCAAATCATTTATACCAGAATTACGAATAACTCTACTGGATGTTTTGAATTAACAGATTTTGAGTTAAATGTTAGTCTGGGCCCTAATTTTGTAGCACCCACAGACTATATTTTATGCGATAATTTAAATGATGGTAATGATAAAAACGGACGTGTTGTTTTTGACTTAACCTCTAAAAACAATGAAATTCTAGATGGACAAAATCCAGCAGATTTTAATGTACTTTATTACACATCAAGTTTAAATGCTGAAAATAATACGGGAGCACTTCCTAATTCATATTACAATGCAAACCCATTTAATGAACAAATTTTTGTTAGAATTGAAGACGCCACCAACCAAAATTGCAGAAGTTTTACAACCTTAAACCTACAAGTAAATGAGGCTCCAGATGCTTTTAATTCAACTTTAATACAATGTGATGAAGATGGTTTAGCCAATGGTTTAACCACATTTAATCTTAATCAAGCCAACAATGAATTAACAGGCGACATTGCAGATAGATCCACAAAATTTTACATTGATACGGCAAGAACTACCGAAGTGGATGGAGATGCTTTTAACAACACTATAAACCCACAAACTATTTATGTTGAAGTTATCAATGATATTACTAGTTGCGTTGCAAATTCTTTATTAACACTAGATGTAAGCGTAACCGATTCAATAAATACCTTTCTAACTAATTGTGATGATGATGGTATAGAAGATGGGCTTCATCTTTTCGATTTAAATGATGCTAATAATGCTGTTGTAAATGGCTTACCTGCCGGGTTAGATATAGTGTATTATGCAACATATAATGATGCGGTGTTAGAGCAAAATCCATTAAATTCAACATTTACAAACACCAATCCTTATTCACAAACCATTTACGCTCGTGTTGAAAATGCGAATGAGTGCTACGGAATAAGTGAAGTTTTTCTTTATGTATTTGCATTACCAGATGTTCCAATTGAAGATTTGTTTTATTATTGTTTGAATGATTTTCCAAGCACCATAGGAATTGATGCTGCTGTATTAAATGATGATCCAAATAATTATTCATACAATTGGTCTAGCGGAGATAGTACTTATGAAATTCAAATAAATACACCTGGGGTTTACACAGTTACTGTAACTAATAGTAATAATTGTGCTAAAGAACGAAAAATTACAGTAGAACCTTCAAATATTGCTACTTTTGAGATACTGGCTTTTGATGTGAAAGATATATCTCAAAATAATTCCATAACAGTTTTTGTTACAGGAGAAGGTATTTATCAGTATAGTTTAATAGATGAAAACAACAACATTATACAGTCTTACCAGGATAGTAATATATTCGAAAATGTGTTTCCTGGTATCTATAATGTTTCTGTTAGGGATATTAAAAATAATTGTGGTATTGTAGATGAAAATGTTTCGGTTATTGGATTTCCTAAGTTTTTTACACCTAATAATGATGGTGTAAATGATATTTGGAATATTTACGGAGTATCTAGTATGTTTCAACCAAACACAAAAATCCAGATTTTTAATAGATTTGGTAAACTAATCAAAGAATTGAATCCTTTGGGAGAAGGTTGGAATGGATTTTTTAATGGACAAAAATTACCAAGTGATGATTATTGGTTCTCAGTTAAATTGCAAGATGGTAGAATATTTAAAAATCATTTTACACTTAAGAATTAAATGCTCAAGTCGAAAAAATTAAATAAATGCGTTTTAACCGATTTTTTTTGCGTTTCATCTGAAAAATGTTTATTTTTCGTCCATTATTAGCCCCAGCTAATGGTATTATTTTACGAAATAAAAACCAAATAGAAAACACCTGCATGTTATGAGATTTATTTACTTCATCTTATTTACACTATTTTTTTGTAGTAATTATTTGTTTTCACAGCAAATATCAGTAGATGATTCTGTTGGTTTACAATCATTAATACAAAACAATCTAGTAGATGGTTGTGTTGACATTACAAATATAAGCTCTCAAGTTAATGGTAATGCTAATGGCTTTTCAAGTTATGCCTATTTTGAAAGAGCAGGTTCTAATTTCCCGTTTGCAAATGGTATCATGCTTTCTACAGGCGGTGCTGCTTCTGGTGGTAATTCTACTGTAACTCCAACGCTTAGCGAAGGGTCTACAACATGGGGAACCGATACTGATTTAGAAGCTGCTTTAGGAATTACTAATACGGTTAACGCAACATCAATAGAATTTGACTTTGTCTCAATTTCAAATCAATTTCAATTTAACTATTTATTAGCTTCTGAAGAATACTTTGGTATTAATCCTTGTCAATTTTCGGATGGTTTCGTTTTTTTAATTCGAGTAGCAGGAACAACAAATCCATATCAAAATATAGCATTAATACCTGGTACCTCAACACCAGTAAACACAAACACTATTCATGATGAGATTTTTGGTGTTTGTCCTGCACAAAACGATCAATATTTTGACGGTTATAATATTGGAGACACAAATTATAATGGAAGAACAACCGTTTTAACAGCTTCTGGCAGTATTTTACCAAATGTTACTTATCATATCAAATTAATAATCGCTGATCAAACTGACGGTACTTTTGACTCCGCCGTTTTTATTGAAGGTGATAGTTTTAGAATTTTAGATTTAGGAGATGATATTACCACTTGTGCCAGTTCAGTAACATTGGACGCTGATTTGCAGAATCCTCTTGCTTCTTACGCTTGGTATAGAAATGGTATTTTAATTGCGGGGGCAATAAGCGCAACATATATAGCTGTTCAAGATGGTACATACCAAGTTGAAGTTGGCGTTCCAGTTAATGGAACTACTTGTGTAGAAACTGATGAAATTACCGTCGTTCTTAACACCGAAGAACCTATGGATCCTGTAACTGATTATGAATTATGTGATGATCCAAGTGGTGATGGAATAGAAATTTTTGACCTCGTAACTAAAGACTCCGAAGTTTTAGCAAATATCCCGTTTACGAATTACATGTTTAGTTATCATTTATCTGATAGTGATGCTAGACTCAATATAAACCCTATAACTACTCCTATTGCTAATACTCTAAATCCACAACCCATTTTTGTTAGGGTTCAAGATTTAGATAGTAATTGTTTTTCGTTTACTACTTTTAATTTAGTTGTTAATGCCCTACCTAATATAGTAAACCCAACACCTTTGGAAGTTTGTGATGGTGATGACAATCCAGATGGTTATGCCAATATCGATTTAACTCAAAAAGATGATGAAATTACATCTGGTCAAACCAATTTAATTGTCACTTATCATTACAACCCATTGGATGTTAGTACAGGAAATAACCCTATACCTTCACCATACATAAATACAAATACGCCTAACGAATTAATATATGTTAGAATTGTAGATACTGCAACTGGATGTGTTATAACTACTACTTTAGATGTTGTAATAACAGTTAGTCCAATAGTTAACAGAGATACACAATTTCTTGATGCTTGTGATAGAGATTTAGATGGAGCTGCTGCTTTTGATTTAACCCAAGTGATTAGCGATATTTTAAATGGGTTAACTGGAGTTTCAACAACATTTCATGCCACGTTTGATGATGCAGATATGAATATTAACGTCATAGCAGATGAAACCAATTATCAATATACTAATGCGGTTATTGAACCTGGTTCTGCAACCATTTATTTAAGAGTAGTAGACGATTCTACGGGTTGCGCTACCATAGTCCCTTTTGAAATTCATACCAACTTACTACTAACAGGAACAGATACTGGGGATTTTGCCCTTTGTGATACTAATGATAATAGTACGGATACCTTAAATTTTGATTTAAACACTGTTGAAACATTTATTGCCAACTATTTACCCAACTCAATAACAGTTGCTTTTTACGAAACTGAAGACGATAGAGATAATGGTGTAAACGTATTAGATCAGACAACACCCTACGCGGCTGTAAGTCCTCAAGTATTATATATTAGAATAGAGGATGGTGGCTGTATTGAGAACACAGAAATTACATTATTAGTTAACCCAATAATACTATTTGCAAATATTACATTACCCTATTGTGATGATGATGATGATGGCATAGCGAGCATAGATTTACAATCTTTAGATGATATTATTACTGGAGGAAATACCAATTTTACAGTTTCTTATTTTCCAACAAATGCAGATGCTCTAAGTAATAATACGGCAAATCAATTACCGCCATTTTACAGCAATACCAACCCTGTTGAAACACTTTATGCCCGTCTTGAAAGTATAGACTCTGGCTGTTCTACAGTCAATCCTTTTCAAATTGAAGTGTTAGTTGCACCTACTACTAATCAAGCGGTAGATGAAATTATTTGTGATGATGATCAAGACGGTTTTTCAATAATAAATCTTGAAACCAAAATTGATGAAGTTGTTCCAAGTAGAACGGGTTTAAATATTGATGTTTTCACATCATTTGACGATGCAGATAATAACGTAAATCCAATTCTTGTAACAGATAGAAATGCTTACAATACAAATACACAAACTATTTATATTCGTTTTGAAGATGCTTTAAGTGGCACAGGTTGTTATTCCATAAGCTCATTTGAAGTTATAGTAAATACATTACCAGTATTTCCTACTATAAGTAATTTCCAAATTTGCAAGAATGATGGCACCAATGTTGCAGATTTTTTATTAGTTGATAAAGATGCTGAAATTCTTAACGGGCAAACAGGTAAAGAAGTATTTTATTTTGAAGATGCTGCTTTCACAATTCCAATTGATAAAAATAGTATTTATCAAAATACAACAAGTCCACAAACCATTTATATTAGAGTTGAAAATAGTACTGACCCAACCTGCTTCGGAAGTGAATCTTTCATTTTACAAGTATCACCAGACCCAATTTATAATCCTGTAATAGATTATTTAATTTGTGATGATGACAGTAACGATGGTTTACATGATTTTAATCTTGATGAAAAAGCTACAGAGATAAGTACAGGTTCTCCTGATATGCTTAATATTTCATTCCACTTATCAACACAAGAAGCTGATACAAATTCAAACCCATTACCTTCAACCTATACTAATGTTTCTAACCCTCAGAGTATTTACATAAGAATTGAAAGTGATGATTCATTATGTTACATTATTGAAGAACTTGGAATAAACATTATTGCAACTCCTGATATTACTGACGCATCTGCACTAACTAGTTGTGATGAAGATTATGATGGCTTCACAAATTTTGACTTAACAACGGCAGATTTTCAAATTCTAGATAGAGTTCAAAGCAATCTTATAGTCAACTATTTTGAAAACTTGGCTGATATAAATCCTAATGATGGTTTAGATAATTCAAATGAAATTTCAAATCCATCTAGTTTCAATTCAAATGCAAAAACGATTTTCATTAAAGTCGCTAATACATTAACAGGATGTTACACCGCTATACCTTTAGAACTGAGAGTGAATTTACCACCTGCTACAAATGCTTTAGGCACCATACAGATTTGTGATAATGATACTGACACTTATGATTTATCACAAGTTGATAGTATGATTGTTGACGACCCTATGTTAGTTAACATATCATACCACAATACACAAAGTGATGCTGATGATAACCTATCATCAATAAACAACATTTTTAACTATACGGCTAACAGCCATACCATCTTTGTTAGGGTTTCAGATATAACCACTGGATGCTATTTTGCACCTTCGTTTGTTTTACAAATAAATCAAAATCCAATTGCAAATACACCTCCAGATTTAATAGCATGTGATAACGATTATGATGGGAATCAAAATTTTGATTTAAGAGATAATAACAATATCATTTTAGGCGGTTTAAACCCTTCTAATTATTCTATAACATTTTATGGTAGTTTAAATACTGCCGAAAATGAAACTGATGCTTTCCCTAATATATATTCTGCTGTTAATGGCGACACTATATATGCTAGACTTGAAAATAACAATTCGGGGTGTTTTGATGTTACACAATTTAACATTCGTGTAAACCCACTACCTGTTATTCCAATAAATGAAATTGTACCTTTATGTAATAACCAACCTGTAACAGTTACTGCGGATACAGGAGTTGCAGGAGATACTTACCTATGGTCTACTGGAGCGACTACAAGTGATATTGTAATTCCGCCAACTAGTCCTGGCACATATTCTATAACCGTAACAAGACCAAACCTAATTGGTAATGATTGTTCTTACACACACAATTTTAATGTTATCCCTTCAGATGAAGCCATAATTAATTTTACACCAACAGTTAATTTTGCTGATCCTAACAGAATTACAGTGGAAATTGACATCTCTAGAATTGGAGATTATGTTTTTATTTTAGATAGCGGTGAACCTCAAAGCTCAAATATTTTTGAAGCTGTTTCCTTTGGACCACATATTGTTACCGTAAGAGATTTAAATGGCTGTATGGACATTTCTAAAGACGTTTTTGTGTTTGATATTCCAAAATTTGTAACACCAAATAATGATAATGCTTATGACACGTGGCATATCGTTGGAGCCAATCAATTACCTGGAACTGTAGTCTATATTTATAACAGACATGGCAAATTAATTAAAACGCTTCCTCATTATTCTAACGGTTGGGATGGCACATATAATGGACAAAATATGCCCTCAGATGATTATTGGTTTTCAGCTGATATTGTTCAAAACGGGGAGTCTTTCAATATTAGAGGTCATTTTGCTTTAAAAAGATAAGCTTTCGTTTACAACACATAAATAATTCTTTGGTATTTTAACCTTCAAAATTAAACCTTGAAAGGTTTTATAAGTCCAATAATATTAAATGTCATATTTTAGTTTTCAATAAAAACATTTAAATTATTACTTATCTCAAAGAAATGCCCAAGAATCATCTTATAAAATTTTTTTTATTTGTTCTTACAATACTTCTCAGTTTTAAAGGCTTTTCTCAACTAAGTAAAAAGCATTATATCCCGCCATTAACAAGTGCTGCCTTTGGAAATGCTAATGTGGAAGATCAACATATTTATTTATCCACTCCTAGCAATTCCAGCATTCCATATACCATAACACCTGTGGGCCAACCAACCACAAGCTATATTACTGGAACAGTTTCAAATGCCACACCGCAGCAAATATCAGTTGGCACTGGTAATGGGCAATTATTTATTCCATCAACACAAACCAGTGTCATTACAAATAATAGAGGCTACATTATAGAAGCCGAGGCACCTATTTACGTTTCCGTTAGAATGAATGCTGGTGGTGGTGCACAAGCTGGTGCACTGGTTAGCAAAGGCATTTCTGCTTTAGGTACTACATTTAGAGTAGGCAGCTACACAAACGGAAATCCTCAAAGCAATTATTTAAATTTTGTCTCTGTAATGGCAACAGAAGATAATACACAAGTTAATTTTAGCAACTTACCTTCAGGATTAATTATAAAGAATTATACTGGAGCAACTCCAATAAATATAACTTTAAATGAAGGAGAAAGTTACACTATAGCAACTAATAGTGATGATACAACAGTTAATCAAGACGGTTTAATTGGCTGTTTAGTTAGTTCTGATAAACCAATTGTAGTTAATTGTGGTTCTGCAAACGGGAGTTTTGGCACTGGTGGCGGAAGAGATTACGGTATCGATCAAATAGTTGATTTAAGTAAAGTTGGTACAGAATATATTTTTGTAAGAGGTGATGGCGATAATGCTTGGGAAAACATTCTACTTGTTCCCCACACACCTGGTACAACTTTTAGCATAAATGGCGGAGCTGCCATTCCGATTACTTTTCCTTATGAAATAATTGAAGGGAATCAATATAACTCAAATGGCAATTTATACGTTGAAACATCTCAACCAGTATTTGCATATCAAGGTATTGGTGGATTAGGAAATAATGGTTCTCCCAGTGAAGCTAATCAAGGTATGTTTTTTGTACCGCCTTTAAGTTGCGAAACACGAGGAAATCTAGATAATATTGCAAACATAAATAACATTGGTAATACTAATTATCAAGGTGGTATTTCAATTGTTACGAAAGTTGGAGCAACAGTAACCATTAACAATAATCCAATCGCAGTTGCACCCAGTACAGTAACTGGCAAGCCAGATTATATAACTTATAAAGTAAAAGGTCTTAACGGAAATATTTCTGTTCAAAGCAATGATGAATTATATTGTGCTTATTTTAATTATAACGGTGCTGCTACTTCTGGTAGCTTTTATTCTGGGTTCCCTTCTCCACCAGAAATTAATTTTGATGCACAATTTGTAACTTTAGGAAACTGTATTCCAAACATAACTCTCGAAGCTGCAAATGCTCAAAATTTTGATAGTTATGAATGGTTTTATGATGATGGTTCTGGCTTTCAAATTTTAGCTTCAAATGTCCCTACAATTACTCCAACAATAGCCGCAAGGTACAAGTTAATAGGTATTATAACCTGTACAGGAGAAACTTTAGAATCTGTTGAAGTTCCTATAAGTATTTGTCCTGATGATAGAGATAACGACGGAATTATAGATAATATTGACATTGATAATGATAATGATGGCATTTTAAATTGCACTGAATCAAGAGGTGATGTTGCGTTAAATATAAGTAACCTTAGTTCGCCAGAATTAATTTTTCAAGATAACACCAGAAACAATACAATTTCGAATGGAAGCTTTGTAGCATCTAATAGTTCAGGAAATACTAATATATTTAGTGCAAATAGTTCTGGCGGTTTTACAAGTATTTTAGGAGATGCTACAAATGCTGAAAATTTATATGCTGTTTCTTTTACAGAACCTGTGAATATTAAATTTGAAGAAACTATTTCACTCCCAAATAATAATATAGATGGTGAATTTTTTATAGCCAGAATTCTCCCCGTAAACAAAAATATAACCTTAATAGACCCTGATGATCATTTATTAGTCGATTCAAATTTTGATGGTATTTTTGAAGTTGGCATAACTCAAATTTCAGGATCAGAAATTCATTTCAAAGTTAATCCCGCTCCTAATGGTAATATATCATATCAATTCTTTGCAAATCAAATAGATGGTTTTTCATTTGTACACAAAATAGAAAACGGGACTACGTCATCAACTTTTACTGGAGGATTATCTCTTACCTGCTTTAAAAATGACAACGATTTAGACGGCATTAAGGATGAATTCGATTTAGATAGTGATAATGACGGGATTCCAGATAATATTGAAAACCAAGGAACACTTATAACTTTATCTTCAATAGATGCAAACCTAGATGGATTAGACGATATTTTTGATATTTCAAATTTACCAATAGACAGCGATAATGATACTGTTTTAGATTTTTATGACTTAGACAGTGATAATGATGGTATTTCCGATTTGATAGAAACGGGCCAATTAGGGATATTATCAGACACCGATTTAAATGGTGTTGAAGATGGTCCGACTTATGGCATTAATGGATGGGCCGATGCTGCGGAAACTTCTCCTGACAGTAATGAAATTGGATACACAATAAATGATTTAGATAATGATTCTATTTTTACATATTTAGATTCTGATAGTGATGGTGATGGATGCAGTGATGTTATTGAAGCTGGTTTTTCAGATGGGAACAGTGATACTATTTTAGGTGATAATACAGCAACTACAGACACATCAGGACTAGTTAACAATGCGAGTGACGGTTACACTTTACCAAATGCTGATTATTTAGATTTTGCTCCACTTTCTATTACAACACAACCAACAGATACCGAGGTATGTGAAGCTTCTAGTACTTCAATATCTATAGGTTCAGCTGACGCAGAAAGTTATCAATGGGAAATAAGTAATGATGGTATTAATTGGAATTCAGTAATAGATGATGCTAATTACAATAATTCGCAAACGGCAAACCTAGATTTAACAAATACACCACTAACTTTTAATACTTACAAATACCGAGTTCAAATTAATAGAAACGGAAACAGTTGTGGTTTATATTCTAATGAAATTGAATTAACGGTTAACCCATTACCTATTGTAAACTCGCCTGTAGTTTTAATTCAATGTGATGATGATGACCTTTCCACATTAGGCTTTAGCCCTTTTAATTTAACTGAGGCTAATAATGAGATTTTTCAAACGCTATAAATGAAAATTTCACCTATTACTTAACTCAATCTGCGGCTCTTTTAGGGAACATAACCAGCTCTGATTATATCAATAACCAAACAACTTTTGTAAACAGAACAATTAGCTCTGATGCTGTTTGGGCACGAGTAGAATCACAATTTGGATGTGCTTCTGTATCACAAATCCAACTTAATGTTTCAACAACGGTTATACCACCCACCTATTTAGCTACTTTTAATCAATGTGATGATTTTCTAGATATTAATGGAAATGACAATGCAAATAATAACGACAGAGATGGTATTGCATCCTTTGATTTTAGTAGTGTAACGGCAACTATTATAAGTTTTATTCCTTCTGGACAAAATATTTTACCACCGAGATACTATAGAAATGAAGCCGATGCACTAGCAGAAATTAATGAAATTACCGATCCTTCTAATTATAGAAATATTGGATATTCTGGGTCTCAATTTATATATGTTAGAGTTGATAGCGCCATATCAAATGACTGTTTAGGTTTAGGTGCTCATATTCTGCTTAATGTTGAAGCCTTACCTGTTGTCAATTCAATAAGTATTGCTAGACAATGTGATGATGATAATGATGGTGAATTTCCATTTAACACCTCACAAATCGAAAATGATGTATTAGGAACTCAAAACCCTGCTGATGTTATAGTAGAATATTTTGATGAATTAGGAACTGCACTACCAAGCCCGTTACCAAATCCATTCCTAACAGCTAATCAAACGATAACTATCCGCGTTACTAATAATGTAACTTCTGCGCCCAACGGCCCTTGTTATGATGAAACCACATTAACTTTTACCGTTGATGCACAACCCATTACAAATCCAATACCAGATCAAATAGTATGCGATGGAGATGCTGGAGATATTGACGATGATGGATTCTACCCTTTTGAGACTTCAACATTTACAAACACTATTTTTGGTGCTCAAACGGGAATGGAAATTTATTACGATTATCTTGATGAAAATGGTAGTTTTCAACTTAATCAGTCAAGTTTACCAAATCCACTTAATTCAGAAAACCAAACGATTACGGTTAACGTTGTTAATCCTAATAATAGGTTTTGTGTTGCATCGACAAGTTTTAATCTAGTTGTGAATCCATTACCTGATTTTACTGTTGAAACACCTCGTATAGTTTGTTCATCTGATCCTACATTTTCAATTCAGCTAGAACCTTTAGAATTCAATTCTTCTGAAACTTTTGATTATGAATGGCTATGGACAAGTTTGGACGGAACAACTACCGATCAATTTATCTCAAATGATAGAACAATCACCATTTCAACACCAGGAACTTATACCATTACACTTTCCAAAACGGATGGCACAGGTTGTTCTAGCGCTAGAGAAATTTATGTAGATGCTTCAGAACTAGCAACTATAACTCAAAAAGATATGACTATAGTTGACCTTTCAGAAAATAATTCTGTAACTATTGATACTACAAATTTAGGTATGGGTGATTATGAATATGCATTACAAGAAGAAGGTTCTACTTTTATTGTATATCAAGACGAACCATTCTTTGACAATGTTAGAGCAGGTTTTTATACCATACATGTGAAGGATGCTATTTGTGGTGTATCAACTTTAAATATTTCAGTTATTGGCTATCCAAAATACTTCACGCCTAATGGTGATGGCGTAAACGATTTATGGAGAATTCAAGGTGTGAATGAAATTTTTCAACCTAATAGTACTGTGCTAATTTATGATCGTTACGGCAAATTAATGAAACAATTATTGGTTCAATATGAAGGATGGGATGGCACATTTAACGGCGCTATATTACCTTCGGATGATTATTGGTTTCATGTTTACCTGGAAGATGGCAGACAATTTTCTGGTCACTTCACTTTAAAACGATAAAACAGAAATTTCCAATACTAAAATTCCAAATTCCAATCAACTTTAAGTAATTTAGACACTTTAATTACTTTAGGCACTTAAAGGAATATGAAGTTCAAAATTGAATCAGAATTTAATCCTACTGGAGATCAACCACAAGCCATAAAACAGCTTGTTAATGGTATTACTTCAAATGAAAAATACCAAACCCTACTTGGTGTTACCGGATCTGGTAAAACTTTTACAGTTGCGAATGTTATTGAAGATGTTCAAAGACCAACCTTAGTTTTAGCACACAATAAAACATTAGCAGCCCAATTATATTCTGAATTTAAACAGTTTTTTCCTAATAATGCGGTTGAGTATTTTGTATCCTATTACGATTATTATCAACCGGAAGCATACATTCCTGTTTCAGGAGTTTACATCGAAAAAGATTTATCTATAAATGAAGAAATAGAAAAAATGCGTTTAAGCGCAACATCTTCCTTGCTCTCTGGACGTAGAGATGTATTAGTAGTCGCTTCTGTTTCTTGCATATATGGTATTGGAAATCCTGTAGAGTTTCAAAAAAATGTGATTTTGCTAAAACGAGGTCAGGTTATTTCTCGAACAAAATTACTGCATCAATTAGTTCAAAGTTTATATTCTAGAACAGAAGCAGATTTTAAACATGGAAATTTCAGAATAAAAGGAGATACGGTTGATATTTTTCCAAGCTATGCAGATGATGCTTTTAGAATTCACTTTTTTGGTGATGAAATCGAAGACATTGAAGCCTTTAATATTCAAACTAATAAAGTCATAGAAAAATATGACCAGCTCACTATTTATCCAGCAAACATGTTTGTAACATCTCCAGATGTTCTTCAAGGTGCTATCAAAGAAATTCAAGATGACTTAATAAAGCAACATGATTATTTTAAAGAGATAGGTAAACACTTAGAAGCAAAACGCCTTAAAGAGCGTACTGAATTTGACCTTGAAATGATACGTGAATTAGGTTATTGTTCTGGTATTGAAAACTACTCGCGCTATTTGGATCGTAGGCTTCCTGGTACGCGTCCATTCTGTTTATTGGATTATTTTCCAGATGATTATTTAATGGTAGTAGATGAAAGTCATGTCACTATTTCTCAGGTACATGCCATGTATGGAGGCGACCGAAGTAGAAAAGAGAATTTGGTAGACTATGGTTTCAGGCTTCCAGCGGCTATGGATAACAGACCATTGAAATTTGAAGAATTTGAAGCCATTCAAAACCAAGTTATTTATGTAAGTGCCACACCTGCTGATTATGAATTACAAAAAACAGACGGTGTATATGTGGAGCAAGTTATTCGACCAACCGGTTTATTAGATCCAATTATTGAAGTCCGTCCAAGTTTAAACCAGATTGATGATTTAATTGAGGAAATACAACAACGCATTGAAAAAGACGAACGTACTTTAGTTACTACATTAACCAAACGTATGGCAGAAGAGCTAACTAAATATTTAGATAGAATTCAAATTCGGTGTCGCTACATACACAGTGATGTAGACACGTTAGAACGCGTTGAAATTATGCAAGATTTACGTAGAGGTTTATTTGATGTATTGGTTGGTGTAAACTTATTACGTGAAGGTTTAGATTTACCTGAAGTGTCATTAGTAGCTATTTTAGATGCTGATAAAGAAGGTTTTTTACGTTCTGCACGTTCTCTAACGCAAACGGTAGGTAGAGCAGCAAGACACTTAAATGGAAAAGCTATCATGTATGCCGATAAAATTACTAAAAGCATGCAAAAAACGATTGATGAAACTGAATACAGACGCGAAAAGCAAATAGCTTATAATACGGAACACAACATAATTCCAACGGCTCTAAATAAAAGCTTAGATAATGCCTTATCAAAAAATTCGGTTAGTACTTACAGTTATGAATTAGAAGCATTAAGAGCTGCTGAACCAGAAAGTGCGTACTTGAGTAAACCTGAACTTGAGAAGAAAATTCGAGAAAAACGAAAACTTATGGAAGGCGCTGCAAAAGCCTTAGACTTTATTATTGCTGCTAAATTACGCGACGAAATAAAAAACTACCAAAATAAATTAGAAAAGCTAAAAGTATAAACTTTTAGCTTTTCAGTAATCTACTTTATGTAAATTATAATCAACACTAATATTTGTATTCTTTTAGAAAGATCTAAATGAAATGAATTTTAATTGTATTGTGTTTTGAAAATATCTATCAAAACATCTGGTGGTACAATCTTATTTGGAAAGCTTTCCATTAAATATAAAACCTTAGTAATAGACTCATGACTAAGTCCCATTCTCAATCCAAAATTATATAACTTGATAACGCCTGCCGAATTATTTTCTTCATTATGCTCTTGTTCAATGTTCATCAACAAAACTAATCTATGAAACTGAACTATGCGTTCACTGTGTGATTTTAAATGTGTGTACGTAACAGGATTCTCTAACAAATATTCAAAATCTTCACGAGAAATATCTAATTGTTTCGCTACTCCAAGTAAGAAATTATACTCTATGCGTCGTATGTCTTTATCATATTTAGCAAATGCAATCATTTCTGATAAAAGGCTTAGTTTTTCTACTCTATTTACCATTCTTAAGGGTTTTCTTTAGGGATAAATTAATTACAACATAAAGTTACACAGAAGAGTCATTAAATAATCGTGGATATAAGGTAACTTATCGAAAAACAGTAGGTATTTAATCGTTATTTTCATCAACTTCGTCAATAATTCACTTTTGTTGAACTAAATAATTTGCATCTTATCATTTATTACATCATGATTCAAGCTAACCAACTCATGTGTAAAATACTGTCAATCAAGTAGTTAAATTAATATTTTTTGTAAAAATAACTTATTCTTAAAACCAACATTTAAAGTATCTTTACAGAAGCAGGTTAAACGTTAGTTTTGATTGCGCCAAGAATGAAAATCGATGAACTGCATAGGCTAAATACCCAATAAAAAGAATTATGACAAATAACGATATTTTAAAAAAATTAAGAGTAGCTCTAAAACTGCGTGATGATGAGATAGTAAAGATTTTAGAGCTTGTAGATTTTAGAATTTCAAAAAGTGAACTCGGAGCTTTTTTTAGAAAGGAAGACCATCCTAAATATATGGAATGCGGCGATCAAATTTTACGTAATTTTTTAAATGGACTAGTCATTCACCTTAGAGGACCAATGCCTAAAAAAGGGAGAAAAAAATAACGCACAAAAAAGAGGTCGTCTAAAAAGCAATTTTTAGGCGATTTTCTTTTGGTTTACTTTTGGGTTTCGGCGTTTATTTTGAACTTTAGAGTTAAAAGGTTCAAATTTAACAAGGTAAAAGTGTGTTTAGATAACTAAGCTATACTTTTTAAGGTTGTGTGCCATGGCAATAAGTCCTTTTTCAACATTTACCTTGTTGATTCCTCTAAGCATGAAGCTTTTAAAATTCTTATTCTGCTTTATATTTCCAAAAACAACTTCTACATCCCAGCAGCGTTGTTTTCTTTTGGCGATGCCTTGCTCACTTGTTAGTTGTGTTCTGGCTTTAGCCTTTAAGCGTATCAGGTTATAATTACGTTCTATAATGCGGTTGTATTTTGATTTGTGGCAAAGACTCCTCAGTGGGCAACCGTTGCCGTTTTGGGCTTGGTACCTGTGGAGTTTTTGATCAAAATCATTTTTGGTTTTCTTTTTATAACTACCAATATTGGTCATCGCTTGTCCCATGGGATAGTAATAGGTGTCTATTTCTTTATTGTAGTGTAATTGGTCTGGATGGAAGATATTAATTCTTCCTTTTTTCCTGTCTTGCTGTTCCTTATGGAAGTAATTGTATTTCACATAAGCTGTAATCTCTTTATCTTATAAATCGGTATAGTTTTATTCGCTTCCATAACCTGCATCTGCTGTGAGTGTTTCTGGTTTTTCGTCGTAGTTTTCTATATGGTCTATTAATAGTGTTGTGTCTGCGGTGGTTTGCCCTGTTGTGTAATTGGTAAGATATTGATTGTTGGTAGAAGCTTGAACATTATAGGCGGGTTTGAGTTGCCCGTTTTGCATGTGGTTGGGTTTGCTTTGTCCACTGAGCCAGATAAAATGAATGTTCTCATGTAGAGTTTGCTCTATTTTTTATGAAGAATATAAATTGCGCAAGTAAGCATATATCATAACCATGAGCAGCATACGTGCATGGTAACTTGACGTACCGCCTCCTTTGTAACTTTGCTCTATGGCACTAATGTCAACATGGTCGATAATGGTGTTGACCAAACGAACCGGATGATTAACTGGAACTAAATCATCATAACTTGGCGGTAAAAGACTTAACTGATCTTGGTCATAGGTCTTGAAAACTACTTTTCTGCTTATTCTTAAAGTTAAGCAATAATTCAAAAATTTGCAATAAAAAAGACTGTCTTTTCAGACAGCCTCTTTTTAAGATTTATAGCAAATTACTAAACTTCTTCTGCATCTCTTAATGTTTGGATATATTGTGCTTTTTGAACTTGCACCCTACGAGCAACAGAAGGTTTAGTAAACTGCTTGCGTTCTTGCAACTGCTTTTTAACCGTTGTTTTAACAAACTTGCGTTTGTAACGTTTTAGTGCTCTATCTATATTTTCTCCTTCTTTAACTGGAATTTTTAACATAGTGTCTTAACCTCCTCTCTTTTAGAATTTTATGGCTGCAAATATAAAAAGTAATTTAGAATTTACAATCATATAGATTACTATTTTTTAAAGTGATTTTTTTTAGAAAAACGCTATTGACTTTATCAGAAAAAAACGATTTAGTTCAACAATCGATAATGTTCATTGAAACGGAACTTTATCTTTGCAGTTGGCAGCAATTAACAACGAACATGGCGATAGGAAACAATAAAAATAGAAAGGAATTAACCAGTAGTTTAAAAAGCTTACTTTATGCTGCAATTTGGGATATATTTGGACAAGTATGCTTGCACGAATTCATAAAAAGTGCTCACAAAGGAAAGAGTGATTTAAATAATCTTAAAACAATTTTACCAGAAGGCAACTTATCTTTAAACGATTTTATTGAAAATCTTAATAAGATGTCGGATAAAGCAGCTGTTGAAACAAAACGTAATGCAAATCGAGCACTAACTCGAAATTTACTAAAAGAAGTTTTTCGACTAACTCAATCCTATTGCTCTGAAACGAAGCAACTCAAAATAATGGAGGCAAAAGATTGGTATCAATTTACGAGGTTAGTTGTTAATTCAATTTCTCATGATTTTCTCTGGAGATTTAATAAGAAAGACATTGCTCACCTTCCGATTGCCTATAAAGGATATACAATTGAGTCTAAATTAAATGGATTGGATATAAGCATGAAACTACAAATATTGATTGAAATAGTTTATGAAATTATCGAATTCACAGAAAAGGAAATTAAATAACAGCTGCCAACACCGGTAACCGTTGCACAACACTCTAATAAAACCCACCAAAATTGATATACACCTGATTTTAAGGTATTTCCTTTTTAGAGATTTATGTTTTACCTAAAATCAGTGGTTGCTTAAAACCAATAATACGGCTTATTATTTGGCGATTTATACTACTTTGAAACAAACCAATAGCTCCCGCTATGCTTTGGGGGCTGTTTTTAATGAATTTTAAGTATTTTTTCAGGTTAT